>JANXVK010000191.1 GCA_025351675.1 Rhizobacter sp. | reverse complement strand
CCCGAGACCGCGTTCGATCTGATGCAGCGCCATCGCGTCACGCACACCTTCCTGTTCCCGACCGCGCTGAAGGCGATGATGAAGGCGGTGCCGCGGCCACGCGAACGCTACGACTTGCAGTTGCGCGCGATCATGAGCGCCGGCGAGGCAGTCGGCGATGCGGTGTTCGCCTGGTGTCGTGACGCGCTCGGTGTGCCGGTCAACGAGATGTTCGGCCAGACCGAGATGAACTACATCGTCGGCAACTCGCACGCGCAGTGGCCGGCGCGGCCCGGCAGCATGGGCCGGCCGTATCCGGGTCACCGGGTCGCGGTGATCGACGCGGCCGGCGTCGAGTGCCCGCGCGGCACGCCGGGCGATGTGGCGCTGCACCGGCGCGATGTCCACGGCGATCCCGACCCGGTCTTCTTCCTCGGCTACTGGAAGAACGACGCCGCGACGCGCGCCAAGTTCACCGGCGACCCGTCCAGCAGTTGGTGCCGCACCGGCGACATGGCGGTGATGGATGCCGACGGCTACCTCTGGTACCACGGTCGTGGCGACGACGTGTTCAAGGCCGCCGGCTACCGCATTGGCCCGAGCGAGATCGAGAACTGTCTGGTCAAGCACGCCGCGGTCGCGAACGCCGCGGTCGTGCCCAAGCCCGATGCCGAGCGCGGCGCGCTTGTCAAGGCGTACGTCGTGCTGGCACCGGGCTTCACCGGCACGCCCGAACTGATCGAACAACTGCAGCGCCATGTGCGCGGCCGGCTCGCGCCTTGGGAGTACCCGAAGGAGATCGAGTTCATCGACGCACTGCCGATGACGACCACCGGCAAGGTGCAACGCCGCGTGCTGCGCCTGCAGGAAGAAGCGCGCGCGGCTGCGGCGCGCTGAATCGCGCTGAGTCGTTCCGATGATCCAGATCCTGCTTCCGGTCGGATTTCTCGTCGCACAGGTGGCGCTGTTTGCGCTGCTGCCGGCGGCGATCAGCGGGCCGGCGGCCTACCTGTTCATGGTCGCCGCGCCGCTGCTGGCCGCTGCGGCCGTGCTGCGCCGCGGCCTGATCGAGCGCGGCGCCGCCCGCAACGGCTGGTTCGCCCTGGCCTTGACGCTGGCGATCTGGTCGGCCGGCGCGTTCGGCAACTACTGGGAAGAGGTCATCGCCGGCCGCCTGTACGAGATGCATCGCAGCAGCATGCTCGCGTTCAATCTCGCGGTCGTGCCGGTCACCTTCCTGCTGGCCGGCGGCTGGGGCGGCAGCGGCCGGCGCCTGGCGCGCACGGTCGACGCGCTGCTCGCGGCCGTGCTCGGCTACGCCTACTTCCTGCTCGTCTGGTCGTTGCTGACGGCACGCGGCGCGCCCGACGAGGCCGGCGTGCGCGTGATGCTGTGGCTGATGGACGCGCAGAACCTGGTGCTCGCGGCGGGCGCGCTGATCCGCTGGCGCGCCGCCGGCGACGCGAAGGAGTGGCTGCTGTTCCGCACGCTCGCGGGCTACACCGTCGGCTACCTCGTGATCGCGTTCGTCAACAACCACTACGTCGCCGCGAACCCGAATTTCGGTGCCCGCGAGAGCTCGATCGTCACCGTCGTGTTCGCGCTCGTCGCCGCGCTCGCGCTGAGGCCGGATCCGGAAAGTGCGCCGCCGCGCCGCGCGAGCGGCCTCGCCCGCGCGGTGCACGAGGCCAGCCCGCTGTTCCTGGCCGGCACGCTGCTGATCGTGTCGCTGTTCCTGATCCGCGTCGACTACGCGTTCGGCGCCGCCGGCATCCTGACGGCCGTGCTCGGCTACGGGCTGCGCAACACCGCGACCCAAGTGCGCCACATCGCGCGCGAAGACCGGCTGGAACGCGACCGCTCGGCGCTGCGCGCGATCGCCTGGACCGACGCGCTGACCGGCGTCGCGACCCGGCGCTTCTTCGACCAGGCGATGGCCACGGCGGCGCGGCGCAGTCTCGGCGCGAGCCAGTCGCTGTCGGTGCTGATGATCGACATCGACCACTTCAAGCTGCTCAACGACCGCTACGGCCACCCGGCCGGCGACGTCTGCCTGCGCGAGGTCGCGCGCGCCTTGCGCGAAGCCCTCGCGCGCCCCGGCGACGTGCTCGCGCGCTACGGCGGCGAGGAGTTCATCGCGCTGTTGCACGACGCCGACGCCAATGGCGCGGCGGTCGTCGCCGAGCGCCTGCGCGCCGCCGTCCAGGCGCTCGAGCTCGAGAACCTCGGCAGCCCGCTGGGCAGCGTCAGCGTCAGCGTCGGCACGGCCAGCGGCGTGCTGCTGGGCGACGCCGCCGCCGCGCGCCTCGTCGACGCGGCCGACAAGGCGCTCTACGAAGCCAAGTGCGCGGGGCGCAACCAGGTCAAGGCATCGGCAGAACGCGCCGCCTGAGCTCAGGCGATTCCGGCGCGCCTGCAAACAGGACGGCGAGCCCTTCGGCGATCGTGGGAGGGGTCAGGATCGCATCACGCAATGCCGTGCAAGAGACGCCCGCGAGCATCGCGGCCTGCACGACGGCGATCAATTCGCCCGCTTGCGCGCCGAGCGCGGTGAAGCCGAGGATGCGGTCGCTGTCCGCTGCGATCAGCGCCTTCAGAAATCCCCGTGGTTCGGAAAGCGTCGGCGTCCGCAGCACGGCCGCCACCGGCGTCTTGACGAGGCGACAGGTGATGCCTTCGCGTCGTGCTTCCGACTCACTCAGGCCGACCCGCCCGAGCTCGGGCGCATGGGCCGCAACCCAGCGCAAGTGAAACCGCCAAACGCTCAGGTCGCGCCAAATCCGTCAGCGTCGCCCGAATCGGAACCCACTGCCAGCCGCTCGCAGCGCAGCGCATCGATCGGGTGGCCGGCGCCACGGAAGCGCGCCGCCGCCCTTGCGAAGCGCGAGGCCGCCACGGGCGCAGCCTCGCCGCGAGCGACCGCCATGTGGCCGAGCACCTCGTCGTGCGCCGCATGCCAGGCCGGCAAACGCATCACCACGTCGGCCAGATAGGCCGTCTGGCTGGTGTACTCCTCGGCCAGATCGAGGCGCTTGGCGCGCGCAGCGGCGATTGCCGCCGGCACGGCGAAAGTGATGCGACACCCGGGGCAGGTCTCCAGCGGGCCGCGCACGGCCTCGCGGGCATCTTCCAGCGCATGCAGCGCGGCGGCCGGGCTGCGGGCCAGCCGGATGCGCGTCCCGTAGATCCGGTCCAGCAAGTGAAAGCCGATGTCGGTCTGCCGCGCCAGATCCAGCGCCTGGTCGATCAGGGCCCGGGCTTCGTCGTGGCGCCCGCGGTACATCGCGACTTCGGCCAGGCGCTGCATCGAGAAGGCCTCGCCGGTGGCGGCGCCGATGACATGATGCAGACGCACACCCAGCGTCAAGTGCTGCTCGGCCGACGACAGATCGCCGGCCAGCAACTCGGCCTCGCCGCGCAACGTGATGCCAAAAGCGTGCCCACGCGCGGCGCCGATCCGACGGGCTTCGGCCGCCAGCCCTTCCGCAAAAGCGATGACCTCCGGATAGGGCCGCGCCCCGTAAAGGAAGCGCTGCAGGATGCAGAGCTGCCCGTCGAACACGCGCACTGCCAAGTGCGGCAACTGGCTGGTGTCCTGCAGGTCGGCCCAGACGCTTTGGTGAAGTTCCCCGCGAGCGTGCGCTGCTGCTGCCTGGGCCCACGAGGCGGTCACGAGGGCCGAGACATCGCCGGCCTGCATCGCGAGTCGTCGCGCCTCGGCGGCCTTGCGCGTGCCCATGGCCGGGTCGGCCGCGCCGAGTGCCGCGGCACCGCTGTAGGTCAGAGCCTCGCACAGCAGTCCGTCCACGCTGTTCGGCCTGACGCCCACCAGCTCTTCGAGTGCGCCCTTCGGGTTGCCCTGCTTGACCAGCGCCAGCGCGCTCCTGGCACGCAGGTTGTGCGACATCGGCTCGCCGGCGGCACTGGCAGCCGTCCGGTAGGCGGCCACCGCCGCCGGGTCGCCCATCGCATCCAGCGCCTCCGCGCGCAGGCGCAGCGCCTCGGCATGGCTTGCCTCGAAGGCCAGAACGGGCTCAAGGTGGCGCAGTGCGTCACTGAAGGCGGCGAGGCGCACTGCATCGCGCGCCGCCGCAAGAAGGCAAGGCACGGCATCGCGCGGGTTCCCGCCGTCGAGCCAGTGGCGGGCCACGAGGGCCGGCGCGGCGTCGAGTTCGCTCAGGCGCTGCGCGGCCTGGCGATGCATCTTCAATCGCTGATGTGGCGCGATCTGCTCGATCAAGACCCCGCGCACGAGCTCGTGCCGAAACCGGTAGCCCGTGCCGGCCAGCACGAGCACGCCCGCGGCCAGCGCGAGGTCGAGCGCCGCGAACGCGTGCGCCTCGGCGTCCGGCGTCAGGGCCGCTGCCGTGGTGGCGTCGAAGGCGTCGCCGGCCAGGGCCATCCACTTCAGCACCGCCAGTGCCGCGTCGGGCACGTCGCACAAGCGGGCGATGATGGCTTCGGCAACGTTGCGGGGCAGCCGCCGCTCGCCGGACGGTTCCGCGCACCGCGCGAGCTCGATCGCCGCAAACGGGTTGCCCTGTGCCACGCGAACGATGTGCGACACGGTCTGTTCGGACAGCGGACACGGTGCCGCCAGGGCCACGAGCCGACGGGCCTCGTCGTCGGCCAGTGGCTCGAGATCGACCGCCTGCATGACGCCGCTGCCGACCAGGCGCGACACCCCCCGGGCGAGTGCCGACCCCACCACGGGAGCACGCGTCGCCAGCACCACGCAGACCGGTGGGCCGGCGGAAGCCAGGTGCATCAACACGTCGACGTCGGCATCGCCGATCAGGTGGGCGTCGTCGACCAGCACCATGACGTCGCCGCCGCCCGAAGCGGCCAGCAGCAGACGTCTCAGCGCGCCGATCACCTGGTGCCGCCCCAGCGGGCCGGCCAGCGCGGCGGCCGGCGCCGCGAGCGGGCTGAGCTGGGCCAGCACCGACCGGGCCGGCGCGCCGATGCGGTCGAGCACGCCGCGCTCAAGCATGAGCACCCGTTCGGTCAAGGCCGCGATCACCGCGTAGGCGCGCCCGGGTTGTGCGGCATCCACGGCAACGACCCTCCAGCCGCGCTCCCGGGCCAGCGCACCCAGTTCACGGCCGAAAGCGGTCTTGCCGATGCCGGCCGGGCCGCGCAGCACGATGCCGCCCGGCCGTTCGGTGGCGGTCATCCCCAGCCATGCTGCTGCCTGGGCACGGGCCATGGCCCGCCCGATGGTGGCCGGACCCGCTTGCTGCAGGCCCGCGACGCACCGCTCGTACAAGGCCTCGGTGTCGCGATCGGGTGCGACGCCGAGTTCCCGCTCGAGCGCCTCACGCAACTGCGCATACCAGCGCACGGCAGCCGCCCGGTTGCCGGCCGCGAACTCGCGCGCCATCAGTTCACGATGGGCAGGCTCATCGGTGGGCTCCACCCGGGCCAGGCGTTCCCACTGAGCGCTGGCCCGCAGCAGCGCGATGAAGCGCGCGCGCAGCCGTTCGCGTGCCGGTTCAGCCCAGGCTTCATAGGCCGAGCCGGGCAGCAGATCGCCACCGTAGGCGTCGACCGCACCTGCGCAAGCCTCACGCTCGCGACTGGTCAGCGCCGCCTGCGCGAGTTGCTCGAAACGGTCGACATCGACGGCAACACCGCCGTGGGCCCACAGCAGCACCTCGCCGCCGTGCAGCACCACGCCGTCGTGCCGGCCGAGTGCCTGTCGGGCGTGGTGCGCGGCCTTGCGCAGGTTCGCCGCGCCGGCGTCGGCCTCGAGTTGCGGCCACAAGGTGTCGACGACCCGGTCGCGTGTCATGCGCCGCTGTGGTGCCAAGCTCAACAGCTGCACCAGTTGGGCCGAGCGCAGGCTGGGCCAGCGCTCGGCGGCCACCTCGGCGCCGTCGATCGACACCGAGAAGCCGCCCAACAGGCGGACCCCGAGCTGACTGGCGGGCTCGAATTCTTCGACGGCGTGGGGAAGGACCATGTGCGATCGAGTGTGCGGTTCCCGGCCCGGCAGCGCAATGCCCACGGCGACCGGGAACGTTTCAGGAACACCCCATGGCGATGCTGTGGTCAGCGGGTTGCCCGAGACCCGCGCAACTCAACAGGAGCGCTCCATGATCACGCGACAAATGACTTTCCTGATTCCTCCCTACGGCACAGCGACGCTGACTCTGCCGGAGCTCGTAACGCCCGAGGTGTTCGCCCGCCTCGACTCGGTGATCGGCCGCGTGCTCGGCGAGTCGCGCCAGGGCCTCGGCGACGCTGTCGCCCCGGAGCCGGGATCCGTCGAGTTCGACTCGTGGTTGATCCAGCGGCACTGAACCCGGGAGACCACCATGACGCAATCGCTCTACGAAAGACTCGGCCAGGCCGAGGGGATCACCGCCATCGTCGATGAAGCGGTCGATCGCCACGCCGTCAACCCACTGCTGGCCCCGCGCTTCGCCGGCAAGGACCTGGCACACGCGAAACGGATGGGCGCGCAGTTCTGCTGCATGGGCACCGGCGGACCTCAGGGCTACGAGGGCCGCGACATGCGCACCGCACACGCAGGAATGAACATCAACGAGCAGGAACTGATCGCGACGATCGACGACTTCGTCGCCGCGATGCAGCGCCAGGGGGTTGGCGCCACCGAGGTCAACGAGGTGGTCGCGATCCTCTACTCGTTGAAGGGCGAGGTGCTGAGAATCTGAGGCGCCTCTGGCGTTGCGCGGCAGCACGGTCAGCACGCGCACGATGAACGCATGCAGCTCCGTCATGTAGTTCTGCAGGAACTGCTGCGTACTCTCGTCGGTGACCTCGCCCTCGGCGGTGATGAGCCCGGGCTTGAGTTCATCGGTGGCTGGGTCATGGTGCCGGCGCACGCGGCAGACCTGCCCCCAGTGGGGCGCCTTTCTCGCCGCGGCCGGGACCGCGACCGCGCTTCGCGCCGCCGCCATGGCCATGGGCTGGCGACTCCCTGCCTCGCAGCCGGGCGCACTTGGGCGGGATGAGGCAGAGGACCCTCCGCGCCGCTGAATCGAACTCAGTCCGGCAGATCGAGCAGCTTCAGCCGCTGCACCTTGCCCGACGGCCCGCGCGGCAG
>JANXVK010000182.1 GCA_025351675.1 Rhizobacter sp. | reverse complement strand
TTCACCTGACCCACGAAGGCCACGCCATCGTCGGCGACGAGAAGTACGGCGACTTCGCGCTGAACAAGTCACTCGCACGCGGTGACGCGGTCAAGGGCATCAAGTTCGACCGCATGTTCCTGCACGCCCGCCACCTGCGCTTCACGCACCCGGGCACCGGCGACGTGATCGAGCTCGAAGCGCCGTTGCCGGCAGAATGTGCGGCATTGATCCACGCGCTGGGCAAGCCAGCCTCCAAATGACCTCCACCCTCATTCGGGCCGCCGCGCCGGGCCGCCCCAAGCAAGGCCCGACCCTCTCGGAGGGTCGACTGCCGTACCCGGCAGTCGGGGTGTCGTCATGAATTTCGACTTGGTCGTGTTCGACTGGGACGGCACGCTGTTCGATTCCACGGCGCTGATCACGACGTGCATCCAGGCCGCCTGCGCCGATCTGGGCGTGCCGGTGCCGAGCGACGCGCAGGCCAGCTACGTGATCGGCATGGGCCTGATCGAGGCGCTGCAGCACGCCGCCCCCGACCTGCCGCGCGAGCGCTACAAAGAGTTGGGCGAGCGCTACCGCCATCACTACTTCGCGCGCCACCACGAAATTGTGTTCTTCGACGGCACGCTGGCGATGCTGCAAGACCTGAAGGCGCGCGGCCACCTGCTCGCGGTCGCGACCGGCAAATCACGGCGCGGCCTCGACGACGCGCTGAACACCTCGGCGCTGCGCGGCCTGTTCGACGCGACCCGCACCGCCGACGAGACCGCCTCGAAGCCCGACCCGCGCATGCTGGTCGAGCTGATGGACCAGTTTCAGATCGCCCCCGAGCGCACCGTGATGGTCGGCGACACCACCCACGATCTGCAGCTCGCGCTGAACGCGGGCACCGCCAGCATCGGCGTCAGCTACGGCGCGCACGACCACGAATCGTTCGCCGGCTTCGAGGCGCGGCATGTCGCGCATTCGGTGGTCGATCTGCACGACTGGCTGGTGCGGCATGGGTGAGCCTGTCGTCATCCCGATCCTCCCGATCGCGCCCGTCCGGCCCGACCCGCTGCCGCTCTGCGCCTCGACCGAACTCGCCGAGAAAGGCAACGCCTTCGTCTTCGACGTGCTGCACTTCCGCGAACCGGCGCGCGCCTTCGTGCTGCGCTTCGACGGCCGGGTCGTCGCCTACCTGAACCGCTGCCTGCACGTGCCGACCGAGATGGACTGGCAGTACGGCGAGTTCCTCGATTCCGGCAAGGAATTCATCATGTGCTCGATCCACGGCGCCGTGTACGAGCCGCTCACCGGGCGCTGCGCCGGCGGCCCGTGCGGGCGCGGTACGCTGACTGTGATCGAGGCGTTCGAGCGCGAGGGTCAGGTCTATTGGTATCCTTCCCAAGACATGACACCCGCCTTCGCCTGATTCCCGGCGCGAGGCCACGAGGCCCCATTTGTCCGCCGGGCCGCCCCTGGGACGAATATCGAAGTGCGAAGCACGAAGGTTCACTGATGAGCACCCCCGAAGACCAATTGCCGCCGTTCCCGGCCGCACCGCCTGCCCCTGTTCCCGCGGCGCCCGCCGCCACCCACCCGAGCCAGTGGGACGGCGTCGCCGAGCAGTTCGCCCGCGACATGCTGCGCGATCGCCGCGCCGATCGCCGCTGGCGCAACTTCTTCCGCCTGTCGTGGCTGCTGCTCTTGATGGCGATCGCCTATGCGATCCTTGCGGCGCGCAACCACGCGACCGCGCCGACCGGCCCGCACACCGCGCTGATCGAGGTGCGCGGCGAGATCGCCGCCGGTGCCGAAGCAAGCGCCGAGAACCTGCTGCCCGGCCTCAAGACCGCGTTCGAGGACGCCAGCGCCAAGGCCATCGTGCTGCGCATCAACTCGCCCGGCGGCAGCCCGGTGCAGGCCGGCATCATCAACGACGAGATCCGCCGCCTGAAGAAGCTGCACAAGGACAAGAAGGTGTACGCGGTCATCGAAGAGACCTGCGCGTCGGGCGCGTATTACATCGCGGTCGCGGCCGACGAGATCTACGCCGACAAGGCCTCGGTGGTCGGCTCGATCGGCGTGCTGATGGACAGCTTCGGCGCCACCGGCCTGATGGAAAAGCTCGGTGTCGAACGCCGCCTGCTGACGGCCGGCAAGAACAAGGGCATCGGCGACCCGTTCTCGCCGCTGCCGCCCGAGCAGCGCGCCTACATCCAGACCATGCTCGACCAGATCCACCAGCAGTTCATCACGGTCGTGAAGCAGGGCCGCGGCACGCGCCTGAAAGAAACGCCCGAGATGTTCAGCGGCCTGTTCTGGAACGGCGAGCAGGCGCTCGGCATGGGCCTGGTGGACCACCTCGGCAACCTCGACTACGTCGCGCGCGAAGTGATCAAGGCCGAGGAGGTAGTCGATTACACGCCGAAAGAGAACGTCGCCGAACGGCTGGCGAAGAAGTTCGGCGCGTCTGTCGGTGCGGGTGCGGCGAAGGCGCTGCCGAGCGCGTTCACGATGCGCTGAGTCTCCGGCGGCAGCAGCAGCGTCAAGCCGCCGGGTGCGTCGCGACGCGGTTGCGGCCCTGCCGCTTGGCGTCGTAGCAGGCCGCGTCGGCGGCACTGAGCACCTCGGCCGCGGTGACCATCGAAGCGTCGACCGGCACCAGCCCGATGCTCGTGCCGACGTTGTGCCTTCGGCCCTCCCAGACCAGCTCGTAGGCGACCACGGCGCCACGGATCTTCTCGGCCACGAGTTGCGCCTGCGCCACCGGGCAGTGGGCGAGCAGCACCGCGAATTCGTCGCCCCCCAAGCGCGCTACCGTGTCGGACTTGCGCACCTGTGCCGCCAGCACCTGCGCCACATCGCGCAGCAGCGTGTCGCCGGCGGCGTGGCCACTGGTGTCGTTGACCTGCTTGAACCGGTCGAGGTCGATGAACAGCGCGCAGAACGGCTCGGTCGCGGCGCGGGCGGTGGCCTGTTCGAGCAACACCTCGAACGCCGCGCGGTTCGCCAGCCCGGTCAGCGAGTCGTGGCTCGACGCCCAAGTCAGCCGCTCGCGCTGCTCGCGCACCTCGGTCACGTCTTCCATGGTCCAGATCGTGCCCTGCGAACGGTCGCCGGGCACGACCGCGCGACCGCGCATGTGGGCCCAGAACGGCTGGCCGTCGCGGCGCACGAGTTCGAGTTCACCGTCGAAGGCGCCGCGCTCCATGAACGCCGGCGCGGCGCGCTGCGAAAGCGCTTCATAGGCAGCGTCCGACGCGTAGATCACGCGCGTCGGCTGGCCGATCAGTTGCGCCGGTGTGTGCCTGAAGACGCGGCAAAAGTTGCGGCTGACGAGCTCGAAATGGCCGTTGCGTGTCAGCGCGATGCCGACTTCGGCGTGGTCGAGCACCGCCCGCAGTTGCTGCAGCAGGCCTTGGGTTTCGCGCTGGCGCGCCTGGCGTTGTTCGACGACGCGCTGGAATGCTTTCGCCAGATGCCCGACTTCACCGCGTTCGCGCGGCCAGCTGTCGACGGCCGGTGCGTCGTCGTTGAGCAGCTGCTGCGCGCGGTCGCGCAGCCGCGAGATCGGGCGGGTCAAGTGCCAAGCGAGCAGGCCGGCGAGCAGCGCCGCGATCAAACCCACGCCGGCTGCCGCGCGCAGGGCGGTGCGCTGCGCTGCGGCGAAGGGCGCGAGCGCGGCAGCCTCCGGCGTGATGTGCACGAGCACCCAGTTCGACCGCGGGATGCCCGTCAACGTCACCATGTACGACTTCGAGAGCGACACGACGCCGCGCGTGTCGATCGGGCTGCCCGACGCGTGCCACGCCGTGAAGATTTCACCCAGACCGGGTTCGTCGGTCGCGTTGCCCAGCACGCGGGCGGGGTCGGGGTGGGCGAGGACGGTACCGGCGCGGTCCATCACGAGCGTGCGCGCGTCTTCACGCTCGCCGTCACCCGCGAGGTTCGCGAACAGGCTGGTCGAGCGCAGGCCGAGCGATCCGGCCACGACGCCGACGCTTCGACCATCGACCGCGAGCACGGGCGTGGCAATGATGACGATCGGCAACCGCGTGACGAGACTGAGCAGCGGGTCCGACACCACGATCTGGTAGCCGGCCATGGCGGTGCGGAAGTAGGCACGCTCGGCCACGCTCGGCAGCCCCGAGGTCGTCGCGCCATTCTCGACGCGTGCGAGCATGGCTCCCCCGGGCCCTGCCGCGAAGAACGAGTCAAACAGCACCGACATGGCCGGCTTGTCGCGCAGCATCGTCGCCATCGCGACCGGGTCGTTCAGTTGCTCGGGCGTGATTGCGCGGGCCAGCGCCTTGAGGGTGCGCTCCAGCGTATCGATCTTGCTCGCGAGCATCGCCGCCATGCGCTCGCCATCGTCGCGCTCGTTCTCCAGCAGCAGGCGTTCGAGATCGGCGCGCGTGGCGGTCTGTGCCAGCTGCGTGCTGGCGAGTGCCGCCAACACGGCGGTCACGACCGTCATTGCGACGATCTTGAACTTCAGGGTGTTGAACCACCGCAGAAGCGGGGAGGCAAAGCCGGGCAGGGTCATGAGACCGATCACGCTGGCGGGGGGGGCGAGGCGCGCACGGCCACCAGCTGTGTCCGAAGCGCTGTCGCAGGATGCCGCGCCCGGCCCGGGGGCAGTCGTTCGATCAACGGCCGTTGGACGGCCCGTCTCTGCGGATCAGGCGGCGAGCATGCCCTTTGTCTCGATGAACCTGATGACCTCGGCCAAGCCTGCTTTGGTCTTCAAATTGCTCATCACGAACGGCCGCGAGCCGCGCATGCGCCTGGTGTCGGCGGCCATCACGTCGAGGTTTGCGCCCACATATGGAGCGAGGTCGGTCTTGTTGATAACGAACAGGTCGCTCTTCGTGATCCCGGGCCCGCCCTTGCGCGGGATCTTCTCGCCGGCAGCGACGTCGATCACGTAAATCGTCAGGTCGCTGAGCTCGGGGCTGAAGGTGGCCGCGAGGTTGTCGCCGCCGCTCTCGATGAAGACGATGTCGGCGTTCGGAAATTTCTCGAGCATGCGGTCTACCGCTTCGAGGTTGATCGAAGCATCTTCGCGGATCGCGGTGTGCGGGCAGCCGCCGGTTTCCACACCCATGATGCGCTCGGCCTCCAGCGCGCCGGCGACCGTCAGCAGGCGCTGGTCTTCCTTCGTGTAGATGTCGTTCGTGACCACGACCAGGTCGTAGCGCTCGCGCATCGCCTTGCACAGCATCTCGACCAGCGTCGTCTTGCCAGAGCCCACCGGCCCACCGACGCCGACGCGCAGCGGCGGGAGTTTGCGGGTGCGGTTGGCGATGTGGTGGAGTGCAGTGCCCATGCGGCCGATTATGGCGGCGCGACTTTCTTCGCGCTCAGTACACCTCGGGCACGACGATGTCCTGCGGCACCGGCTGGCGCACATAGTCTTCGTGGCGTTCGCGCTCGGGCAGCACGATAGTCGCGTGCTCGGTTTCTTCGTAAGGCATTTGGCCGAGCAGGTGGTGGATGCAGTTCAGGCGCGCCTTTTTCTTGTCGACCGCCTGCACCACCCACCACGGCGCCTCGGCGATGTGGGTGCGCTCCAGCATGATCTCTTTCGCCTTCGTGTACTCCTCCCAGCGGCGGCGCGATTCGAGGTCCATCGGGCTCAGCTTCCACTGCTTCAGCGGGTCGTGGATGCGGCCGAGAAAGCGCAGGTGCTGCTCCTCGTCGGAAATCGAGAACCAGTACTTGATGACCTGGATGCCCGAGCGCACCAGCATGCGCTCGAAGTCGGGCACGGTGCGGAAGAACTCCTCGTACTGCACGTCGCCGCAAAAACCCATCACGCGCTCGACGCCGGCGCGGTTGTACCAGCTGCGGTCGAACAGCACCATCTCGCCGGCCGCAGGCAGGTGGGCCACGTAGCGCTGGAAGTACCACTGCGTGCGCTCGCGGTCGTTCGGCGCCGGCAGCGCGGCCACACGCGCGACGCGCGGGTTCAGGCGCTGCGTGATGCGTTTGATCACGCCGCCCTTGCCGGCTGCGTCGCGGCCCTCGAAGAGGATCACGACCTTGTGCTTCGAGGCCACGACCCAGTCCTGCAACTTCACCAGCTCGCCCTGCAACCGGAACAGCTCGCGGAAATAGCGGCGGCGGCTCTCCTTGTAGTCGTCGTCGGGCGCGGTCGGGCTGCCCGAGATTCCCGAGATGTCGTCGACATGGCGATCGTCGAGCTCGAGTTCGAGCTCTTCGTCGTAGCTGTCCGCGAGGTCGGCGTGGATGCGGCGGATCAGTTGGTGGTCATTGGTCAGCACGAGAAGTCTCCGGGGCAAGAAGCGCCGAGGCTAGCGGGTCGATGTGGCAGCGTCGTGACTTGTCGTGTCATCGCGGCGTCACGCATCTGACACAAGGCCGTCACCGGCCGACGCGACGATGCCGTCTCATGCAGCGCGACCTCTCCTCGATGGAACTGCCGCTCGACTCCAAGCCGGGCGATGACGCGGACGAGTCGCCGGCCGGCCACCTGCGCGTGCGCACGGTCTGGATCTCCGACCTGCACCTGGGCACACCGGGCTGCCAGGCCGACGCGCTGCTCGCCTTCCTGAAGCATGTCGAGTGCGAGACGCTCTACCTCGTCGGCGACATCATCGACGGCTGGCAGCTGCGCCGCGCCTGGTACTGGCCACAGGCCCACAACGACGTGGTGCAGAAGCTGCTGCGCAAGGCGCGCAAGGGCACGCGCGTGATCTTCGTGCCCGGCAACCACGACGAGTTCGCGCGCAAATACGTGCAGCACAACTTCGGCGGCATCGAGGTGGCGGACGAGTGGATTCACGAGACGGCCGACGGCCGCCGGCTCTGGGTGATCCACGGCGACCTGTTCGACGGCGTGATCCAGTGCGCGAAGTGGCTCGCGCATGTCGGCGACACGATGTACGAGTTCACGCTGAAGCTGAACCGGCACCTGAACTCGATGCGCGCACGGTTGGGCCTGCCGTACTGGAGCCTGTCGAGGTACCTGAAGCTGAAGGTCAAGCGCGCGGTCAGTTACGTCAGCGACTTCGAGGTCGCGGTCGCGCGCGAGGCGCGCAAGCGCGGGCTGCAGGGTGTCGTGTGCGGCCACATCCACCACGCCGAGTTGCGTGAGATCGAGGGCGTGCTGTATGCGAACGACGGCGACTGGGTCGAGAGCCTGACGGCGCTGATCGAGCATGCCGACGGCCGGCTGGAAATTTTCGACTGGTCGCAGCGTGCGGCACAGCGCAGCGCCGAAACGCCGCCGGCCGCGCTCGTGCCGGCGGTTTGACG
>JANXVK010000125.1 GCA_025351675.1 Rhizobacter sp. | reverse complement strand
CGGGCGTGTTGGCGCTCGGGTGGCGCGCGATGTCGTCGCTGCCGAAGATGTGCTTCGGGATCATCGGCGACTCGTATGCCGAAAGCGCCATCAGCATGTACGGCGCAGGCTCGCTCAGGCGGAACACGACCGTGAGCGGGTCGGGCGTGTCGACCGCGGTGACCGCCTTGAACGTGATGATGCCGCGCGGATGCACCTTCTTCAGCACGCTCATCACGCTGAACTGAACGTCGTCGCTGGTGAAGGGCTTGCCGTCGTGAAATTTCACGCCCTCCTGCAGCTTGAAGGTCACGGTCTTGCCGTCGGGGCTGACGGTCCACGACTTGGCGAGGCTCGGGATCGGCTTCAACTGGAAGTCGTACTCCAGCAGGCCCTCGTACACCTTGGTGGCGACCTGGCCAACCGGGCCGGAGGTGCTCTGATACGACGCGAGGGTCGGCGGCTCGGGTTGAACCATCATCACCAGCGTGCCGCCTTTTTGCGGCGTTGCCTGCGCGAACGCTGCGCCCGGCATGGCCGCGATGCACAGGGCTCCTGCCGCTGTGACCGCGCCTCGTGACAACCAGTGCAAGACATTCATCGAAATCCCCTTGAAGTTAACAACGCGATGTTCAGGTGAGCTCCTCGAACGCCCAACGGTACGCGAACAACGCCGCCGACCCGCCGGTGTGCACGAAGATGACGTCTTCGTCGGAATCGAACGTCTTTGCGCGCAGCATCGAAATCATTCCGGCCATTCCCTTGCCCGTGTACACCGGGTCCATCAGAACCCCTTCGGTCCGCGCCAGCAAGCGCACCGCTTCCAGCATGGCCGGCGTGGGCAGGCCGTAGCCTGCGCCAACGAAGCCGTCGTCCGCGACGACCTTCTCACGTGCAAGATCGGGGCCCACCCCCAACTGGTCCAGCACGAGCAACGCGAGCGCATGGACTTTCGACTCCTGCGCGTGGCGCGGCGCGCGCACACTGAAACCGGTGACCGGCCAGCCCAGCCCCAGCGCGTGGATGCCGGCGAGCAGCCCGGCCTGCGTTCCCGCGCTGCCGGTGGCATGCACGAGATGCGGCCTCTTCAGACCCATCTCGGCGCACTGCCGCTGCAACTCGCGCACGCATTCGACGTAGCCGAGTGAACCGAGCGCGTTCGATCCGCCGCCGGGAATGATGTAGGGCTTGCGGCCGTCGCGGCGCAACCGGGCCGCGAGTTGTTCGAGCGCCTCGTCCATCACCGTGCCGCCCGGGACCTCGTGCAAGGTCGCGCCGAGGAGCCGATCGAGGAACACATTGCCCGAACTGGCGTATTCGTGCGGCGCGGCGTCGACGCGCGCTTCCAGCAGCGCTTCGCAGCGCAGACCCGCGAGGGCTGCGGCCGCGGCTGTCTGGCGCACGTGGTTCGATTGCACCGCGCCGTGCGTGACGACGGTGTCGGCGCCTCGCGTCAAGGCGTCGCCGATCAGGAATTCGAGCTTGCGGGCCTTGCTTCCGCCGGTGGCGAGACCGCTGCAGTCATCGCGCTTGATGAACAGCGCCGGCGCCTTCAGGGTCTGCCGCAGGCGGTTCATCGGTTCGAGCGGTGTCGGCCAGTGGCCGAGCTTGAAGCGCGGATATCCGTCGATGTTCATGGCGTTGCCGCGGCGCGTCCCTGTGAGACCGGCCACAGAATAGGGCTGGACACCCTGCGGGGTCCAATGACATCTCAGCGACAACTATGCGCAAACTTCATGCATTGCCGGGAGCGGATCGGCGGTCTCCCGCTCGGCGATGTTCTGTGCGGTCTCCCACAGCGCGCGGCGTTCGCCGGTGAGGGACGCGCGGTTGCCGAACACGCGCACCTGCAGCGGCACGTCCAGGTTCACCGGCCCAGCGCGCACGAGCTGGCCGCCCGCCAGATCGGCGGCGATGAGGTTGCCGGGCAGCCATGCGAGCCCCAAGCCCGCTTTCGCGGCGGCGCGCAGGGCTTCGACCAGTGCGCTCTCGAATACAGCCTGCAACGGCAGGCGCGGCGCTTGGCCTTCGAGCGTGACAGCGACCGTGTGCCCGAGAAAGGCGTCTGCGCTGTAAGAGAGCCAGCGAACCGGGCAACCCGTCTCCGGTCGCAGCGCATGCTGAGCCTGGCCGTGGGCGTCCGGCCGCGAGACCGGAATGAGCTTGTCTTCGGACAGCAGCAGCGAGGGAAAGCGCTCGTTGTCCAGATCGAGCGGCAGATCGATGTGCGCATGGCAGACGAGGAAGTCGGCATTGCCTTCTTCGAGCGCGCGAACGCAATCGTGCAGGTCGTCTGCCGAGACGCGCACCATCGTTCCGTGTCGTTGCAGCGGAAGCTTCGCGAGCCACTGCGCGAGGAAGTCTCCAGCGAGGGAATGCTGGACCGCGATCCGCAGCAGGTTGCGGTCGCCATTCAGGACGTTGCGCAGGTCATGCCGCGTCTTGAGCAGCAACGCCATCGACTCCCGAGCCACCTCGCGGAACTGTTCGCCGGCGACTGTCAGTCGGGTGGGATAGGACGACCGGTCGACCAGCGCGACGCCCACCCACTGCTCAAGCGCCTTGATGCGCCGGCTGAAAGCGGATTGTGTGACGTGCCGTTCCTCGGCGGATCTGGAGAAATTGCCGGTCCGCGCAACGCTCAGAAAATCCTCGAGCCACTTGCTCTCCATCGTTCAACTCCTGCGCAGACCCGCGCGCGTCGACCGAGGAAATTTCCCCGGGGAGGCTTGCGAAGGCACGGCCGAGATCGTACCGCGCCGAATTCGGGTCTCGCCTCAGCGCAGGTAGGGCGCGTCCGGCAACTCGTTCGGGTTCACCTCGCCAGCGGCGAGCGCGAAGTGCCGCGTCAGCAGCGCGTCGACCGCATCGACCGCCTGGTTCAGCCCGGCCTCGAACTGCCCGGCCTTGAACGCCGTGCTCATCGTCGCGGTGATGCGCTGCCACTCGGCGGCGTTCACATGCCGCGCGACGCCGCGGTCGGCAATGATCTCGATGGAATGTTCAGCGAGCAGCAGGTAGATCAGCACACCGTTGTTGTGCTCGGTGTCCCAGACCTGCAGCTTGCTGAACATCATCACCGCGCGCTCGCGCACCGGCGCATCGCGCTTCAAATAGCTCAGCGGGAGGCCGGCTTCGATGCAGACGCGGATCTCG
>JANXVK010000114.1 GCA_025351675.1 Rhizobacter sp. | reverse complement strand
GTCGGCCAGCAGCCCTACCTCCTCGTGAAGCTCGCGGAACATCGCCTGCTCTGGCGACTCGCCATATTTGATGCCCCCTTGCGGGAACTGCCAGGAATGCGTTCGCAGACGCTTTCCCCAGAACACCTGGTTGCGCGAGTTGAGCAGCACAATGCCGACGTTGGGCCTGAAGCCCTCTCGGTCGAGCATAATCTGACCCCAATTCTTTAACTGTGTCCATTATTGCACCGGCGGTACCTAAAACACGAGTTCGCGTTTTTCCGCATAAGCCCGGCCAGAATTGGTGACCCCTTGATGACAACCCGGTAACCTAGCATCCATGAAAGCATCCCAGTTCTTTGTTTCCACGCTCAAGGAAGCGCCCGCCGACGCGGAAGTGACCAGCCACAAGCTCATGACCCGCGCCGGCATGATCAAGAAACTCGGCACCGGCATCTACAACTACATGCCGATGGGCCTGCGCGTGATCCGCAAGGTCGAGGCCATCGTGCGCGAGGAGATGAACCGCGCCGGCGCGGTCGAGCTGCTGATGCCGGTCGTGCAGCCGGCCGAGTTGTGGCAGGAGACCGGCCGCTTTCAGAAGTACGGTGCCGAGTTGCTGCGTTTGAAGGATCGCCACGACCGCGACTTTGTGATCCAGCCGACCAGCGAAGAAGTCATCACCGACATCGCGCGCCAGGAGTTGCGCAGCTACCGCACGCTGCCGCGAAATTTCTATCACATCCAGACCAAGTTCCGCGACGAACGCCGGCCGCGCTTCGGCGTGATGCGCGGGCGCGAGTTCACGATGAAGGACGCGTACTCGTTCGACCGCGACATCGAATCGGCGAGCAAGAGCTACGACATCATGTTCGCTGCCTACACGCGCATCTTCGAGCGCATGGGGCTGACCTTCCGCGCGGTCGCGGCCGACAACGGCTCGATCGGCGGCGTGCGCTCGCACGAGTTCCAGGTCATCGCCGACACCGGCGAAGATGCGATCATTTACTGCCCGACTTCCGACTATGCGGCCAACATCGAGATGGCCGAAGCGGTCGCGCCGAGTGCGCCGCGTGCCGCGCCGAGCGCGGCGCTGGCGAAGACGCCGACCCCCGGCAAAGCCACCTGCGAAGACGTGGCTCATCTGCTCGGCGTGCCGTTGCAGAAGACCGTCAAATCGCTCGTGCTCGCCACCGACCAGACCAACGCCGCCGGCGATGTGATCGGCGCGACCGTCTGGCTGTTGCTGGTGCGTGGTGACCATTCGCTGAACGAGATCAAGGCGAGCAAGGTGCCGGGCCTGACCGAAGGTTTCCGCTTCGCGACCGGCGCCGAAATCGACGCGCATTTCGCCTGCAAGCCCGGTTACCTCGGCCTCATCAATCTCAAGCAGCCGGTCAAGGTGATCGCCGATCGCACCGTCGCCGCGATGAGCGACTTCATCTGCGGCGCGAACGAGGTCGACTTCCACTACACCGGTGTCAACTGGGGCCGCGACGTGCCCGAGCCCGATGTCGTCGCCGACATCCGCAACATCGTCGCTGGTGACCCGTCCCCCGACGGCAAGGGCGTGCTCGCGATCCAGCGCGGCATCGAGGTCGGTCATGTGTTCCTGCTCGGCTCGTACTACAGCGAGAAGATGAACGCCAACTACCTCGACGAAGCCGGCAAGCCGCAGCTGATGCAGATGGGCTGCTACGGCATCGGCGTCACGCGCATCCTCGGCGCGGCGATCGAGCAGCATCACGACGAGCGCGGCATCGTCTGGCCGACCGCGATCGCGCCGTTTGCGGTCGTGATTTGCCCGATCGGCTACGACCGCTCGGCCGATGTAAAAGCCGCCGCCGACAAGCTGCACCACGAGTTGCAAGACGCCGGCATCGACGTAATGCTCGACGACCGCGGTGAGCGCCCCGGTGCGATGTTCGCCGACTGGGAACTGGTCGGCGTGCCGCACCGCGTGGTGCTCTCGGACCGTGGCCTCAAAGAAGGCAAGGCCGAGTACCAAGGCCGGCGCGACGCGCAAGCCACGCCGATCGCGGTCGATGAAGTCTTGGCGTCGCTGAAAGCCAAGTTGCCAGCATGAGCGACCAACTCTCCCGCACCGGGAGAGCGCGGCGCAGCCTGACGGTCGCTGCGATCACGAGCCCGTTGGCGGCGTTGACCGCGTCCGTGCCGACGCGCGCGTTCGCGGGCGCGCAGGTCGAGGAGCCGCTCGCGAACGCGGTGCGCTCCGCGCTCGCCAACGCTGTCAGCGAAGCGGCCCCGCCGAAGCCGCAGTTCGACACGATGGACGCGCGCTTGGCCTATTTGCGCTGGCTCGGCGAGATGAGCGGCCGGCTGAAGAAGCGCGAGACCGAGCACGTTCGCCGCGTCGACTTCCTTGAGGCCGCTTGGTACGAGAGCACGCGCGCCGGCATCGAGCCCGCGCTGTTGCTGGGCCTGATCCAGGTCGAGAGCGGGTTTCGCCGCTACGCCATCAGCAGCGCCGGCGCGCGTGGCTACACGCAGGTGATGCCGTTCTGGGCGCGCCTGATCGGCGATGGCGACCCGGGCCGACTCTTCCACATGCAGACCAATCTGCGCTTCGGTTGCGTGATCCTGCGTCACTACCTCGACCGCGAGCGCGGTGACCTGTACATGGCGCTCGGCCGCTACAACGGCAGCCGCGGTCAGCCGCAGTACCCGAACGCGGTGTTCGCGTCGCAGCGGCAGTGGCTCTACAAGCCGCCGACGGCCTGACGAAGGCCGAGCCCTACAACCCGGCCCAGGATTTCGGAGCTGCACCCGCCACGCCGAGCAACGACAGCACCCGCTCGACCGTGTCGTCGACCATCTCGTCGATGCTTTTCGGCCGGTGATAGAACGCCGGCAGCGGCGGGAAGATCACGCCGCCCATCTCGGTCACCAAGGTCATGTTGCGCAGGTGCGCGAGGTTGAAAGG
>JANXVK010000225.1 GCA_025351675.1 Rhizobacter sp. | reverse complement strand
ACCGAGCCGCGCATCGCCGCCACCACCGACGGGTGCTCTTCGGGCACCAAGCCGCGGCTCTCGCCGGTGTCCAGGTACAGCGCGTTCAGGCGCTCCAGCAGGCGCTGCAGCGGCGCCCCAGCAGCGC
This sequence comes from Rhizobacter sp., assembly GCA_025351675.1. GTDB lineage: Bacteria > Pseudomonadota > Gammaproteobacteria > Burkholderiales > Burkholderiaceae_C > LMDS01. The sequence continues at coordinate 6,787 of JANXVK010000225.1, read as the reverse complement.
GCGCGCCGCGGCCCGAGATGAACAGCGGGCGGCGCGCCGACCACAGCAAATCTACCGCTTCGTCGATGGCGGCCGGGTCGGGCAGCATCTGGCGCCGCGGCCGTGGCGCGAACAGCTCGGGCAACTGCACCGCGCTCGAGACCTCGGCGCGCAGCGTATCGACCGGGAAGTCGAGGTAGACCGGGCCCGGCTCGCCGGCGTGGCCGAGCGCGCGCGCCACGGCTTCGTCGAGTTCCTGCAGAGCCAGGTCGGGCACGCGCACGGTGCGGGCGTAGCGGGTGAGCGGGCGCACGAAGTCGGTGTGCACCATGTCCTGCAGCGCGCCGCGATTCTCCTGCGCTTGTGGCGGCGTGCCCGAGAGCACCAGCACGGGCGCCTTGGCGACGTGCGCGTTCGCGATGCCGGTCATCGCGTTGGTGACGCCGGGGCCGGCGGTGACGAGCGCCACGCCCAGGCCACCGGTGAGTTCGGCATGGGCGTGCGCCATGTAGACCGCGGCGCGCTCGTCGCGCACGTCGATGATGCGGATGCCTTCGGCGTCCAGCCGCATCCAGATCGGCATGATGTGGCCGCCACACAGCCCGAACACGCGGTCGACGCCGCGCGCCTTGAGGAAGCGCGCCACCAGCGCAGCGGTGCAGGTGGCGGAGACGGTGGGGTCGCTCATGGTGTCGGATCCTGGTCTGGGGTTCAGAGGACTCTGGGATTCAAAGAAAGCCGGTGGAGATCCACGGCACGGCGGTGACGATGGCGAGGCCGACCAGCAGTGCCAGCACGTAGCCGACGATGGGCTTCATGCCGTCCTTGGGGTCGACGCGGCCGATCGCGCAGGCGGCGTAGTAGCCCACGCCGAAGGGCGGCGCGAACAGGCCCACGCCCATCGCCAGCACCACGACCATCGCGTAGTGCACCTCGTGCACGCCGACCTGGCGGGCAATTGGGAAGAGCAGCGGCCCGAACAGCACGATGGCCGGGATGCCCTCGAGCACGCTGCCCAGCACGATGAAGGCCACGACCGACACGAACAGGAACATCGGCACGCCACCGGGCAGCGCGCCCATCGCCGCGGCCAGGCTGTTCGAGAAGCCCGACTGGGTCAGCGACCACGCCATGGCCGTGGCCGTGCCGATGATGAACAGAATGGCGCCGGACAGCGTGGCTGTTTCCACCAACATCGGCACCATCCGGTTCCACTGCGTCTGGCGGTAGATCAGCAACCCGGCGAGCAGCGCGTACGCGATGCCCAGCGTGGAGACCTCGGTGGCGGTGGCCACGCCATGCACCACGGCAGCGCGGATGACGAAAGGCAGCGCGATGGCGGGCAGCGCGACCAGCAGGGCCTGGCCGATCTGACGGCCCGTGGCGCGCTTCACCTGCGACAGGTCTTCGTGGCGATAACGCCAGCCGATCACGGCGCACAGCGTCAGGCCCATCACCACGCCGGGCAGCATCCCGCCGGTGAAGAGCGCCGCGATCGAGACACCGGTCACCGAGCCGATGGTGATGAGCACGAGGCTGGGCGGGATGGTCTCGGTCTGCGCACCGCTGGTGGCCAGCAGCGCCACCAGATCGCCAGGTTTGGCGCCGCGCTGGCGCATCTCCGGGAACAGCACCGGCGCGACGGCGGCCATGTCGGCCACCTTCGAGCCCGAGATGCCCGACACCAGGTACATCGCGCCGATCAACACATACGACAGCCCGCCGCGCACATGGCCGAGCAGGCTGGCCAGGAAGGTGACCATGGCGCGCGCCATGCCGGTGGCTTCGATCAGCAGGCCCAGAAACACAAACAGCGGCACCGCCAGCAGGATGATGTGCGACATGCCCTCGTCCATGCGGCCGACGATCACGCCCACTGGCAGGGTCGTCGTCAGCGCCAGGAAGCCGAAGGTGGCCAGACCGAATGACACGGCGATGGGCACACCGATCAGCACGGTGACGGCGGTGACGCCGACGAAGAAGATCACGAGGTTGAGCTTGCCCAGGCCGGGCAGCAAGGGCTGCAGCGCCCACAGCAGCAGGCCCGCCGCGACGACGGCGCCGATCGCGGCGCCGGCCTGCCGCCAGTCGGCCGTCTTGAACAGGCGCAACAGCGACATAAGCGCCATCAAACTCAATCCCACGGGCAGCGCCGCAGCGCGCCAAGCCGCCGATATATCGAGCGCCGGCGTAGTCACGGCGGCTTCTTCCAGCACGTGCTCGTAAGCCGGCCACAGGTTCAGCAGCAGAAAGGCCAGCGCGGCAACGATGGCCACGGTGTCGAGGAATGCGCGCATCTTCGGCGAGGCCTTCGCCACCAGCGCGGTCATGCGCATGTGCTCGCCGCGGCGGAAGGCCACCACCGCGCCGAGGCTGACCAGCCACAGGAAGAGCAGCGAGGCGACTTCGTCGGACCACACCAGCGGCAACTGCAGGAAGTAACGCGAGACTACGCCCATGAACAGGATGGCGATCTCAGCCACGATCAGCGCCGCTGCGATGGCCTCGATCGCGCCACCCAGCCGGCGGTCCAGCGCCAGCACCCAAGTGTTCGCGTTGCTGCCGCCGGCGGCGTGCGGCATGTCGCTGCGGAGGGCATCGTTGGTCGCAGTATGCATAGGGCGTCAGGCGATTTCGCCGGCGTATTGCTGCAGCAGGCCCCAGGCCTCTGGGCCAAATTTCTCCTTCGCCTGGCTGTAAAAGCCGCCGCTGCTGAGCACGCGCCGGAAGGCGGTGTTGTCGACGGTGTTGAAGACCAGGCCCTTGCCTTCGAGCAGTTTTTGCAGGTCGACGTTGGCCCGGGCGATGTCGTCACGCTGCTTGATGGCTGCTGCGTTGATGTGCTTCGTGATTACCCGCTGCAAGTCTGCGGGCACCGACTTCCACACCTTGCCGCCGGCGACGAACCAGAAGCCGTCCCAGGCGTGATTGGTCAGCGAGCAGAACTTCTGCACCTCGTAGAACTTGGCCGACTCGATCAGCGCCAGCGGGTTCTCCTGGCCGTCGGCCACCTTGGTCTGCAGGGCCTGGTAGGCCTCGGCCAGCGGCAGGCTCACCGGCGCGGCGCCCAGCGTCTTGAACATCTGCACCCACAGTGGCACGACGGGCACGCGAATCTTGAAGTTCTTTAGATCGTCGGGCGTTTTGATGGGCTTGGTGCTGCTGGTGATCTGGCGGAAGCCGTTGTCCCACACGGTCGCGAAGAGCACCAGATTGATCTTCTCGATGGCGGCGCGGATGTGGTTGCCCACCGCGCCGTCCATCGCAGCCCAGACCTTGTCGTAACTCGAGAACGCGAAGCCCACGCCGGTGATGGACGTGACCGGGATCAGGGTCGACATCACCGTGCCCGGGAAGGTCGCCAGCTCAAGAGCGCCGGAGCGAATCTGCGACATCATGTCGGCGTCGCCGCCCAACTGGTTGTTTGGAAACAGCTCGATCGCCACACGGCCACCGGTGTCAGACGAGATGGCAGCGATCGCTTCCTTCAGACGCACGTTCACCGAGTGCGTCACCGGCAGATCGTTGCCCAGCTTGAGCTTGAACTCCGGCACCTTGCTGCCCTGCGCGAAGGACAGTCCGGGCAGCGCGGCCGTGCCGGCCAGTGCGCCAGTGGCGAGGAAATATCTGCGGGTGAAGCTCATCGTCGTCTCCTGAAAGGGGCGGTGCGGAAGATCTTTATCTGAGATTGACGCAATAGTAATCTGAATTCAGAGTTCCAACATAAGGGAGATCCTTATTGGAACTCTGAATTCAGAGTGCTAATATGCATGTGTCTGCGGCATCCTGTGGCGCGCCTGTGAGCCAGTGTGGAGTGGGCGCCGCGCCACCCCGGACCGCCCCTGAAGGAGATCGCTCATGAACCATCTACTCACCGTGGCCGACGCTGTGGCCGCGCACGCACGCCTGCAACCGAACAAGATCGGCGCGCGCGACTCGCGGCGCGCGCTGACCTTCGCGCATTGGCACGAACGCGCTGGCCGTCTCGCCAGCGGCTTGCTCGCGCTCGGCCTGGTCAAGGGCGACCGCGTGGCGCTGCTGGCCTACAACTGCGTCGAATGGATGGAAATGTACGTGGCGCTGGCGCGGGCCGGCTTGGTGGCGGTGCCGATCAATTTCCGCCTCACCGCACCGGAGATCGCCTACATCGCCTCGCACTGCGAAGCACGTGCCTTCATCGCGCAGGGCGAACTGCGCGATCGCGTCGATTCAATCCGCACCGAACTCGCCATTGCGCCGCAGGGCTATATCGGCATCGGTCCCGAGGTTGCCAGCGGCTGGCGAGATTACGAGGCGCTGATCGAGACCGCCGAAAACGACAACCCCGCCGACGCCGTGGGCCCGGCCGATCCCTGCGCGCTGATGTACACCTCGGGCACGACCGGTCGGCCCAAGGGCGCTATCCGCAGCCACGAGGGCAACACCCTGATCGCGCTGGCCACGGCGCTGGAGATGGGTTTCACGCGCCACGACACCGCGCTGCTGGTGATGCCGATGTGCCACGCCAACTCGCTGTACTTCAGCCACACCTTCACGCACCTGGGTGCCACCTGCGTGATCGACGACCGCAAGTGCTTCGATCCGGAGGCCCTGCTGGCTACGTTGGCGCGCGAGAAGGTCACCTTCACCTCGCTGGTGCCCACGCACTACATCATGATGCTGGGGCTGCCTGAAGCCACCAAGGCGAAGTACGACGTGGGTGCGGTGGAGAAGCTGATGATCTCCTCCGCCCCGGCGCGCAAGGAGACCAAGCTCGCGGTTCTCGAACACTTCCGCAACGGCCGGCTCTACGAGCTGTACGGCTCCACGGAAGCGGGCTGGGTCACGCTGCTGCGTCCCGAAGAGCAAATCGACAGGCTGGGCTCGGTGGGCCGTGAGTGGGCCGGCTCGGGGCCGATCCGGCTGCTCGACGCGCAGGGCAAGGAAGTTCCGGACGGCGAGGTCGGCGAGCTCTACTCGCGCACGCCCTACGTTTTCGACGGCTATTGGAAGAACCCCGCCAAGACCGAAGAGGCTTTCCACGATGGCGCTTGGTGCTCCGTGGGCGACATGGCGCGGCGCGACGCCGAGGGTTACATCCACCTCGTCGACCGCAAGAGCAACATGATCATCACCGGCGGTGAGAACGTCTACCCGTCCGAGGTCGAGGGCGTGATCGGCGCGCACCCGAAGGTCAAGGACGTCGCCGTGGTTGGCGTGCCGCACGACAAGTGGGGAGAGGCCGTGCATGCTGTCGTGGTGCTGCACGAAGAGACTGAGGCCACCGAGGCCGAACTGCTCGATTGGTGCCGCGGCCGCATAGCCGGCTACAAACGGCCTCACTCGGTGCGTTTCGTCGCCGACGCCGAGATGCCGCGCACCGCCACCGGCAAAATTCTGCACCGGATGCTGCGGGACCGACTGGCCACCGGCCAGCCCGGATAAACTTACGGAACTCCGCATTCCGTATTCATGAAAACTCTTGCCAGCCAACCCAATCTCGTCAAACAGGTGCGCGACGCCATCCTCGCGGAGATCTCGTCAGGTGTCCTGGCGCCGGGCGACCGCATCATCCAGGAGCAGATTGCCCAGGCTCTGGGCGTGTCGCGCCAGCCGGTGCAGCAGGCGCTGGCGTTGCTGCACAACCAAGGTGTGCTGCAGGACGCGCCCGGCCGCGGCTTGCTGGTCGCGCCGCTGGATCCGGAGCACGTGCAGCACATGTACGACATTCGCGCGGTGATCGAGGGCCTCGCGGCGCGGCGCGCGGCGGAACTGGGCGCCGAGCGCGCGGCCAAGGCCGGCCCGGCGCTGATCGACGCCGGCCGCAAGGCGGTCGCCGCCGGCTCAGTGGCGCGAATGATCGCCGCCGACATGAAGTTCCATGAATTCATCTATGGCTTGTCGAGCAACCCGCTCATTGCCCCGGCGCTCGAAACCCACTTGACCTACACCCAGCGCGTGATGGGCGAGGTGCTGATCCGCGACGAAAGGCCGCGCGACATCTGGGACCAGCACGAGGCGATCCTGAAGGCCATTGCCAAGGGCGACGGTGAACGCGCCGAGGCGCTGGTGAGATCGCATCTCATGCAGGCCTCGGGTTTCATGGTGACCAGGTTGCGTCGCAAGAGCCTCGACCCTGCCGCCTGACGACAGGCCGTGCCAAACGGAACGGGCGCAACGCGAGCCGGCTGCTCGAGCGATACCGGCGCTGTAGACACCGAACCAGTTCAGATGACGAATACCTGATACCTGACGAAAAGTTCGACTGTCTCTGAACTGGGAAACGAGCTTGAGCGCTTGGCAGATCGACGCCCGCGCAGCTGATCGCGATCGATCTGGCCAGCTTGCGGCAGGAGCGCGCGCACGCCGGCCCAGACTGGCGCTGCGAAAAACGCGAGGCGTTCACGGCCGAACAACTTCAACGACGCTCTGTCTTCAACAAGATCACGTCGTGAGCGGGCCGCAATCATGGAATTTGGCGGCGGTCACCAGCAGGTGAAGAACGGGATGCCACCGGCGCAGCACGCCGGATCGGTTCAGGGTGGAGGAGGCGCGAAATCTTTGCACGCGCCTAGTCTGGAAACCGCACGGTATTCCACGCAGCGATTATTTTCCCTTGGCGCAGATGTTCAAACGGCGGGAAGCGCAGCACAGGCGGCGTGACAAGCGCGGTTTCGGAGCAGTACGTTTGTTGGCGCCGACCGAGAATTGACCCACTTGTGAGGGTTGTGCCGATCTCAAAGTGACCCGGGTGTTCAGCCTACCCTGCTGCTTTTTTGAGCAGCGGGGTATCAGGAGTGATCACCATGGCCATGATTGGCAAAGTGCT
>JANXVK010000652.1 GCA_025351675.1 Rhizobacter sp. | reverse complement strand
GCCGCGGCGATGCGGGCATCGCGCAGTGCCGACGCGTCGCCGGCCCAGCCGCCAGGGAAGGCCTCGCCGAGAAAACCGGTCGTCAGCTGGCCGGCGCGGAACAGGGGGTGCTCGACGATGGCGCGCAGCAGCGACTGGTTGGTGCCGATGCCGGCGGCTTCGAAGCCGGTCAGCGCGTCGCGCAGGCGGTCGACCGCCTCGGCCCGCGTTGCGCCGGAGCCGATCAGCTTCGCCACCATCGAGTCGTATTGCGGCGGAATCTCGGAGCCGCTGGCGATGCCGCTGTCGGTTCGCATGCCGGCGCCGCTCGGCTCGACGTAGCGCCCGACCGTGCCGAGCTCGGGCCGATGCCCACGCGCCGGATCCTCGCAGTTGATGCGCGCCTCGATCGCCCAGCCCGTGACGCTGATCGCCGACTGCTCGCAGGGCAGCGTCTCGCCGTTCGCGATCCGGATCTGCCACTCGACGAGGTCGAGGCCGGTCACCGTCTCGGTGACCGGGTGCTCGACCTGGAGGCGCGTGTTCATCTCGAGGAAGTAAGGCGTCTCGGCGCCCTCACCGAGCACGAACTCGACGGTGCCGAGCGAGTCGTAGCCGATCTCGCGGCCGAGCTTCAGCGCGGCGTCGAGCAGCTGCTCGCGCACCGCCGGCGCGAGACACGGCGCCGGCGCTTCCTCGATCACCTTCTGGTAGTTGCGCTGGATCGAGCACTCGCGCTCGAACAGGTGCACCAGATTGCCGTGTTGGTCGCCGGCAAGCTGCACCTCGAGGTGGCGCGGCCGCAGGATGAGCTTCTCGATCAGCACGCGCTCGTCGCCGAACGCGCGCATCGCTTCCTGCTTCGCCAGCGCGAGCTGCGGCAGGAAGTCGGCGAGGTCGTCGACCCGCCGCATGCCCTTGCCGCCACCGCCGGCGCTGGCCTTGATCAGGAGCGGCGCGCCGACCTCGCGGGCCTGCGCGAGCAGGTGCTGCGGCTCCTGGTTGTCGCCGTGATAGCCGGGCACGCAGGGCACGCCGGCATGCACTGCGATGCGCTTCGACTCGATCTTCGAGCCCATCTTCTCGATGACCTCGGCGCGTGGCCCGATCCAGACGATGCCGTGCTCGGTGCAGCGTTCGACCAGCCGGGTGCTCTCGGAGAGGAAACCGTAACCGGGATGGATCGCGCTCGCGCCCGACGCCAGCGCGGCGGCGATGATGGCATCGGCGTCGAGGTAGCTGCGGGTCGCGTCGGGTGGGCCGATGCGCACCGCGCTGTCGGCCTCGCGCACATGGCGGGCACCGGCGTCGGCGTCGGAGTAGACCGCGATCGAGCGAATGCCCAGGCGCCGGCAGGTGCGGGCGATCCGGCAAGCGATCTCGCCGCGGTTGGCGATCAGGATGGATTCAAACATGGTGGGCCTACATCCGAAAGACAGGGGACGGACCGGGCGTCGGCGGCTCGGCAGCGGCGAGCGCGAGACACAAGCCGATCACCTCGCGGGTCTCGGACGGCTCGATCAGGCCGTCGTCCCAGAGCCGTGCGGTCGCGTAGTACGGATCGCTCTGCTCGGTGAACTGGGCCCGCGTCGCGCGGTCGATCTCGGCGATCTCGGCTTCATCGGCCGCCGCCTTCAGGCTGCTGCGGCGCAGGTCGGTCAGCACGGTCGCGGCGACCTCGGCGCTCATCGTCGCGATGCGCGAATTCGGCCACGCGAACAGGAAGCGCGGGTCGAAGCCGCGCCCGCACATGCCGTAGTTGCCGGCACCGAACGAGCCGCCGATGATCACCGTGAGGCGTGGCACGCGCGCGGTCGCCATCGCGTACACGAGCTTGGCGCTGTGGCGCGCGATGCCGCCGCGCTCGGCGTCGGTGCCGACCATGAAGCCGGTGATGTTCTGCAGGAACACGAGCGGGATCTGGCGCTGGTTGCAGAGTTCGATGAAGTGCGCACCCTTGACCGCCGACTCGGAAAACAGCACGCCGTTGTTGGCGAGGATGCCGACCGGGTGGCCGCACCAGGTCGCGGTGCCGCAGACCAGCGACGCGCCGAAGTCGGGCTTGAACTCCTGGAACTGCGAGTCGTCGACCAGCCGGGCGATGACCTCACGCACGTCGTACGACTCCTTCAGGCCCGGCGGCAGGATGCCGGTCAGCTCGCCGATGTCGTAGCGCGGCGGCCGCACCTCGCGCACCGCGCCGTAGAGCGGCCGCGGCCGGTTCAGGTTGGCGACGATGTCGCGCACGCGCACCAGCGCCTGCGCCTCGTTCTCGGCGATGTAGTCGGAGACGCCCGAGACCCGGGTGTGCATTTCGGCACCGCCCAGCGTCTCGCCATCGACGATCTCGTTGATCGCCGCCTTGACGATCTGCGGCCCGCCGAGGTGGATGCGGGCCTGGCCGCGCACCATCACGACCTCGTCGGAGAGCGCCGGAATGTAGGCGCCGCCGGCGGTGCAGCCGCCAAACACGGCGGCGATCTGCGGGATGCCCGCGGCCGACATCTGGCACTGACGGTAGAAGGTGTTGCCGAAATGGTCCTTGTCGGGGAAGACGCGGTCCTGCTCCGGCAGGTAGGCGCCGCCGCAGTCGACCAGGTAGATCACCGGCAGGCGGTGGTGCTCGGCGATGTCCTGTGCCCGCACGTGCTTCTTCACCGTCTCGGCGAAGAACGAGCCGCCCTTCACGGTCGCGTCGTTGGCGATCAGCATGCACGGCGTGCCGGCGATCACGCCGATGCCGGTGACGATGCCGGCCGACGGCACCGCGTTGCCGTAGAGGCCCCAGGCCGCGAGCGGCGACAGCTCGAGGAACGGCGAGAGCGGATCGAGCAGCAGATCGATGCGCTCGCGCGCCAGCATCTTGTTGCGCTCGTGGTGGCGCTCGACCAAGCGGGCGCCGCCGCCCGCCAGCGCATGGGCATGGCGCGCACGCAGCTCGGCAAGGAGACCGTCGTAGTGGGCTGCATTGGCCTTGAAGGCGGGCGCGTGGCGATCCACGCGCGAAACGATAGTGCTCATGAAGTGCTCACGCCAAAACGTAGTGGAAATCGGTGACCTTGCCCTGCGGCTGGTCGACGAACTCGACCCGCACCCGGGTGCCGGGCTTCAAGCGGGCGGCCGCCGCGGGCACGTCGCCGAGGTCCATGCCGCGCACGAAGTTGGCCATCGCGGTGCTGACGCCGTCGAGCCGCACGAAGGCCACCGCGTAGGGCGGTGGCGGCAGGTTGTCGAACGCCGCGCTGACGATCGTCGCCGCCTCGATCGTGCCTTCGGCGCCGGCGTCGACATAGCCGTCGCAGCGCTCGAAGCTGCGCTCGCAGTAGGCCCGCGGCGGCAGGTAGGTCAGGCCCGACGCGCTGCAGCGCGTCGCGACGATGCGCTTCTGCTTCAGCGCGTCGAAGAACTTCGCGCCGACCTCGCCGACCGGGTAGTTGTAGCGGATGTGCCACTCGCCGTGGACGACGTGGTGGGCCGGGGTCGGGATCGCGGTTGTCGTACTCATGTGTGGCCCTCTCAGGCGGCGGCGCGGCGCGGCTCGTCGCTCAGCATCGTGACAGTGAAGAATTGGGTCGAGCCGCCGATCGCGGTGGCGAGCGCATTGCGCACATTCGGCACCTGCATCGCGCCCGCCCGTCCCATGACCTGGCGCGCCGCCTCGGCGGCGCGCACCAGCCCGGTGACGCCGATCGGGTGCGTGCACAGCGTGCCGCCCGACGGGTTGACGGCCAGCTGGCCGTCCATGTCGAAGGCGCCCTCGTCGCTGAGGCGCTGCGCCGTCCCGCTCTCGCAGAAGCCGAGCGACTCGAGCTGCGGAAACTGGAACGAACTGAACGGGTCGTAGATCTCGACCGCCTGGATCTCGCGCATCGGGTCGGTGATGCCGGCCTGGCGGTAGCACTCGCGCGCGGCCTGCTTCAGCTCGGCAAAGTCGGCGAAATCGGTCTCGGCGTGCGGGCCCATGCGGTCGCCCATGAACACCGTGTTGGCGACGCCGGCGGTGCCGGTGATGAAGGCCGGCCGGCTGCAGCGCTCGCGCGCCAGCGTCTCGTTGCTGATCACCACCGCGGCGGCGCCGGCCGAGCGCGGGCAGATGTCGAACAGCTTGTACGGCCAGGCGATGCGCGGCGAGGCCATCACCGCGGCGATGTCAATCGCGCCCTTCAGGTGCGCCGACGGGTTGTTCAGCGCGTTGCGGCGTGCGCGCACGACGACGTTGGCGTACTGCGCCTCGGTGGTGCCGTACTTGTGCATGTAGCGCTGCGTCGCGAGCGCCGTCATCGTCACGGTGGTGAGCGCGCAGTCCTGCTCGTAGAACGAATCCCAGATCAGGTTCAGCACAAACTGCGCGTCCGGCGTCTCGGTGATGCGATCGGCGCCGACCACGAGGACGGTGCCGTACTGGCCCGACGCAATGTGCGCGTGCGCGGCCTGCAGCGCCGAGCCGCCGGTCGCGCCACCGCTGTTGACGCGCATGAACGGCTTGCCGCGCGCCCACGTGTAGTCGACCGCCCACTTGTCGGCGTCGGCCACGCCCATGAAGGTGGTCTGCGCCATCGAGAACACGACCGCGTCGATCTGCTCGGGCTGCAGCTTCGAATCGGCGAGCGCGAGCACGACCGCCTCTTGCGCCAGTTCGGGGTAGGTCTTGTCGTCGTGGCGCGACCGGAATGCGGTCTGGCCGACGCCGATGATGGCGACGTTGTGCGCGCTCATGCTCCAACTCCTTCCATCACGACGAAGCCGTGCGTCTGTTGGGCGAAGCCGGACGTGCCGTGCGCGAGCGCGCGCCTCGCGCCCGCGACCTGGTGGCCACCGGCGCGGCCGGCGACCTGCAGGACCGCTTCGGCGGCGTGGACGAGGCCGGTGCAGAAGTACGGGTTCTGGGCCCACGCGCCACCCGACGGATTGATGGCGACGCGGCTGGCGGCGTGCGGCGCGCCAGTCGACACATCAGTCAGCACATCAGCCAGCGCGATGTCGGCCCAGCCGCTCTGCGCCTCGAACTCCACGACGTCGAGCGCGTCGACACCGGCGAGCCCGGCACGCGCGAGCACGCCGGCGAGCGTGGCGCGAAAAACATCGAGGCCGGCCAGGCGGTCGCCGTCGAGCTGGTGGCGGTCGACCGCCCATTCGGCGCCGGCGATGCGCGCCAGCGGCCGGCTCTGCGGATGCGCACGCACCCAGTCGCCCGAGGCCAGCACCATCGCGACCGCGCCGTCGGTGACCGGCGCGCGGTGCGCGCTGCGCAGCGGATGGGCGACCAGCGGCGAGGCGGCGATCGCGTCGAGTTCGGGTATCGCACGACGCACCGCGCGCGGGTTCTTCGCCGCCGCCGCGAGGCGCAGGCGCACGCGCTCGGCGACCGCGCGTTCGGTGATGCCGTGGCGCTCGGCCATCGCGCCGGCGAACAGGCCATCGGCGATCGCGAAATTGAGGCCGATCGGACGCAGGAAGAACGGCTCGACACGCATCCGGCCGATGTCTTCCAGCGGGCTGACCGAGCTTTGGTTCCAGCTGACCACCAAACCGAGCTGCAGGTGGCCGGAGGCCACGCGCATCGCGCCGAGGTGCAGCCCCGTCAACCCGGAATCGGTGACGCGCATTTCATCCTTGAGGTAGGCGCCGGACGGCGCCGCCAGGAGCATGCTGCTGATGCCGCGGGCATCGATCTCGTCGCTGCCGGCCAGCGTCACGTGGTCGATCTGGCCGCGCGCGATCCCGGCGTCGTCGAGCGCCGCGCGGGCCGTGTGATACGCCATCTCCTCGAGCCGCGTGTCGCCGATCACGTCGGCGGCGGGGTAGATCGACACCCCCATCACATACACATCCATTTCGCGCTTCCCTCCAGCGACCCGGCGACTGATGCTTCATCATAAGACAGCAAATCCATTCGGTCAATAAACTGACCGATGGGTCAGTTGATGGTCTTGTTTTGGCAGGTCACTACCGCGCATCATGGGCATAGCGGCGGATGCCGATGATGACTGACCGCTCGGACGGTTTTCTTGACACTGACCGGGGCGCAGACGTATCCTCGACCGGACCATCCCTCCGGAGATCGACATGTCCACCACCTACGACGGCCCGACGTTCTCTGGCGTCGCCCTCACGCTCGACTGGGTCGAACGCGCGGTCGCCCGCATCACGCTGACCCGACCGGCGCAGATGAACACGCTGTCGCACGAGTTCCTCGCCGAATTCGGTAGCGCGCTCGACCTGCTCGATCCCGAGAGCACGCGCGCGCTGATCGTCACCGGCCAGGAGCGTGCGTTCTGCTGCGGCGCCCACCTGCGCTACTTCGCCGGCCCGCAGGCCTCGATCTTCGACCCGTTCGCGTCGCGCGACCCTTACTTCGCGCGCATCGCCGTGCTCTTCGACCGGCTCGAGGAGCTGAGCTTTCCGACCATCGCCGCGGTCAACGGCTTCGCGCTCGGCGGCGGCTGCGAGCTGGCGCTCTCGTGCGATTTTCGCGTCCTCGCCGAGACCGCGAAAATCGGCCTGCCCGAGACGAAGATCGGCGCGGTCGCCGGCGCCGGCGGGGTGCAGAAGCTGCTGCGCTACGTCGGTCGCGGCAAGGCGCTCGACTGGATCCTGCGCGGTACCCACCTCGATGCCGCGACCGCCGACC
>JANXVK010000221.1 GCA_025351675.1 Rhizobacter sp. | reverse complement strand
GTTAAGCGCGGTGCAGCCGAGCCGCGCTTGAACGCGCGCGACCGCAAGCTGCTGTTCCTCGAATCCTTCTTCGGCAACTTCCTGTTCTCGATCTGCATGCTGTTTGGCGTCTCGATGAGCTCGGCGCTGGCGGCGGGCGTGATCATGGCCGGCATCCCGGCGGCAGTCGCGCTGCTCTCGCGCGTGTTCCTGCATGAGCGCATCCCCGTGCGCACGGTGCTCGGCATCGCGTGCGCGGTCGGCGGCATCGCGCTGGTGTCGTTCACGAAGAACACGGAGTCTGTGAACCACAGCTCGCTACTCGGCAACCTGCTGCTCGTTACGGCGGTGCTGTGCGAAGCGAGCTACGTGGTGATCGGCAAGAAGCTCGCCGTCAACGTCAGCCCGAAGCGCATCAGCGCGCTGATCAACCTGTGGGGGCTGGCGCTGGTCGCGCCGTTCGGCATCTGGCAGGCGCTGCGCTTCGATTTCGGTGTGGTTGCAGCCTCGTCGTGGTGGCTGCTCGCGTTCTATTCGATCGCGGCCAGCATGATCACCGTGTGGCTGTGGATGACCGGGCTGAAGCACGTGCCCGCGTCGAAAGCCGGCATCTTCACCGTGCTGTTGCCGATCAGCGCCGCGGCCGTCGGCGTGCTGTTTCTGGGCGAGCGCTTCAGCTCGGCACAGGCGGCCGCGTTCGCGCTGGCGCTGGTCGGCGTGGTGCTGGCGACCTGGCCTTCACGCAGCACCACCTGATCAGGCGAAGGCTTCTGCGCTTTCGCGCGCGAGGCGGCTGACCTCGGCCGGATCGGTGTGCTTCAGGCGATGGTCCGACCACACCTGCCGCCAGCGGCGCGCACCCGGCAGACCGTTGCGCAACCCGAGCATGTGGCGCGACACATGCGACCACGGCTCGCCGGCCGCAACCACGCGCTGCATGTACACGACCATGTCGGCCTCGACCTCGTCTCGATCGTGTTCGATGGGCAAGACATTCGAAACCGCACCGAAGAAGCGCGCATCCCAATCCGCCATCAGCCACGGGTGGTGATACGGCTCGCGGCCGAGCATCACGCCGTCGACATGGTCGAGCTGCTCGACGATCTGCGCGTTCGTCTTGGCGCCGCCGTTCAGCACGATCGTCAGCGTCGGGAACTCGCGCTTCAGCTGGTGCACGAGTTCGTAGCGCAGCGGCGGCAGCTCGCGGTTCTCTTTCGGGCTGATGCCTTTCAACCAGGCGTTGCGCGCATGCACGATGAAGACCTCGCAGCCGGCCTCGGCGACCGTGCCGATGAAGTCGCGCACGAAGGCGTAGCTCTCGGTCTTGTCGATCCCGATGCGGTGCTTCACCGTCACCGGCAGGCTCACCGCATCGCGCATCGCCTTGACGCAATCGGCGACGAGTCGCGGTTCGGCCATCAGGCAGGCGCCGAACGCACCGCGCTGGACGCGCTCGCTCGGGCAGCCGCAGTTCAGGTTGACCTCGTCGTAGCCCCACTGCCCGGCGAGCTTCGCGCAGTGCGCCAGATCGGCCGGCTCGCTGCCGCCGAGCTGCAGCGCGAGCGGGTGCTCGGTGGCGTCGAAGTCGAGATGCCGCGGCACGTCGCCATGCAGCAGGGCGCCGGTCGTCACCATCTCGGTGTACAGGTGCGTGTGCTTCGTCAGCAGGCGATGGAAGAAGCGGCAGTGCCGGTCGGTCCAGTCCATCATCGGCGCCACCGACAAGCGCCAGGGAGAGGAGTCGCTCATAGGCTGTTGATTTTCCCGGATTTTCATCCAGAGAAGCTTTGGGTCAGCGCCCGCATCGGGACTGCGGTGGCAGTCATGAGCTGGCAGCCTCGACTACCGCGACTCGAGACCTTCAAAGCAGGTGGTGAGTACCAAGGCGATGATTTCATCGTTGGTGTACAGCTGGCCGACTTGCAGAAATTCCAGCACCGGATCGCAGGCGCGGGCGTACAGGGTGTACAGCACGGCAACGGGTGGAAGCTTCGGATTGAGCACGCCTTGCGACTGTGCCAACTCGATCCAGGCCCCCAAACGGTCGCTCACGTCCATGAGCCCGTTCACGTAGTCCTTGTTACCCATCAGCGTGGCGCGCAGGCTGGAATTCTGACTGGGCAACGAGGGCATCTCGCCCGCGAGCTTGAGGCCCATCGTCCATGCCACTACGCTGCGCAGCTTGTCCACGGCCGACGACTCGGCCGCCAGCGCATCCAGAAATGCCTGCGCTTGTCGCATGACCGACACCATCGCTGCCGCTGCCAAGTCTTCTTTGCTGGGGAAATGCTTGTACAGGCTGGCCTTGGCAATGCCGACGTCGGCCGCCACCTCGTCCACCGTCATGGCATCGAAGCCTTTTTCTGCCAGCAGGCGGTTGACGGACTGAATGATCGCGTCTTCACGCGCCAGCAGCATTTGTGCCTTGAAAGAGACCTTGGTGGGTGCAGTGCTCGACATAAGGAATTATACCCAAGCAGTCTCGACGGAGAACATTCAGATCAATTTACGACTCTTCGGTATTTTAAAAGACTGTTTGGTATATAGTTCAGAAAGAAATACAGAAAGTGCTTGTTTTGATCAAAGTTGCCATCGTGGGTTCGGGCGTTTCAGGCTTGGCGGCCGCTCATGCCCTCAAAGGACGGGCAGAGATCACGCTGCTTGAAGCAGGCGACTACTTTGGCGGGCATACCCACACGGTCGATGTCACGCTTCCGACGCAGCACGGCGAAGTCACCCACGGGGTCGACACCGGATTCCTGGTCCTCAACGAGCGCACCTACCCGCAACTGATTGCGCTCCTCGCGGAATTGCGCGTGGCAACCACGCTGTCCGAGATGTCGTTCTCGGTGCAGGCCAATGATGTCGACCGTGGCGGCGCCATAGAGTGGAGCGGCTCCAGTCTGGGCACCGTGTTTGCGCAACGTGCAAACCTGGTCAACCCGCGCTTCTGGGGCATGCTGCGCGACCTTCTGCGATTCAACGCCTTGACGACCCGCATGGCCGCAAGCGGAACCGACGCGCAATTGCACCAACCGTTGGGGGATTTCTTGCGGCAGCAGGGTTTCGGCGCCGCGTTCTGCGACTGGTATTTCCTGCCGATGATGGCCTGCATCTGGAGTTGTCCCACCGCGCAGATGTTGCAGTTCCCGGTCTCCACCATGGTGCGCTTCTGCCACAACCATGGTCTGCTGCAAATCACCCATCGTCCCCAATGGTGGACCGTTCAGGGCGGGGCCAGGCACTACGTGGAAAAGATCACCGCGGGCATTGCAGACAAGCGCCTGAACTCCCCTGTGCGCCGCGTCGACTACGTGGACAACACGCCAAACGGCATGGGCAGCGTTCGCATTCACACCGACGCAGGCGTTGAGCCCTTCGACAAGGTCATCATCGCCACCCACTCCGACCAAGCCCTGCTCATGCTGGCGGCGCCAACGGTGCAAGAGCGTGAAATTCTGGGCGCCATCCGCTACCAAGCCAACAAGGCTGTGCTGCACACCGATGCCTCGGTCCTGCCAACGCGCAAGGCCGCATGGGCGGCGTGGAACTACGAGAGCGCGACAGCACCTGGGCAGGGCGAGACACGGGTGTGCCTGCACTATCTGCTCAACCGCTTGCAGCCTCTCCCGTGGGAGCAACCGGTGCTTGTGTCTTTGAATCCGGTGCGCCCCATCGCACAAGGCGAGATCATCGGCGAGTACGACTACGGCCACCCGGTGGTGGATCTGGCCGCCGTCGCGGCGCAAGCACGCATGCCCGCGCTGCAAGGCAGGAACAACCGCTACTTCGCGGGCGCGTGGATGGGCTACGGCTTCCATGAAGACGGCCTCAAGGCAGGGCTGGCCGCCGCAACCCGGTTGTTGGCGGACGCATGAGTCAGCCTGTACCACTCATGGGTTTTGGCCAAGTGCGCCACAGCCGGTTGCGTCCGCAGCGCCACGCATTTGCATATCCCACCTACTTCCTGATGCTGCCTCTGCGCAGCATGAAAAAGCAAACACCCCAGCGCGGTCAATGGCACATCAACCGTTCCGGTCCGTTGAGCTTTTTCGAGTCGGATCATGGCGATGGACGCACGCAGCAACAGGGCGGCGTCATCGCGTGGATCGACGAACTGCTGCAGCGCGAAGGCATCCATGACGCGACGGGCGAGACCTGGCTGCACACCTATCCGCGCGTGCTGGGCTACACCTTCAAACCGGTGAGCTTCTGGTATTGCCACCGCCACGCAGATGACCAAGGGGGCTCGCTGCGAGCCATCGTCGTGGAAGTGAACAACACCTTCGGAGAGCGGCACTGCTATGTGCTCGACCACCCCCGCTACGGGGTGGAACAGCGCGCAGACAAGGTCTTTCATGTGTCGCCTTTCAACCCGGTGCAAGGGCACTACCGCTTTCGCTTCATGCGCAGCACACAAGGTGAACAGGCGCGCACGGTGGCCCGTGTGGACTTTTACGACGACACCGCCGCCGCCGCTGCAGTGCTGCAGACCAGTGTGAGCGGCACGCTGCAGCCCATTTCACAGGCTGTCCTGCGCAACGCACTGTGGCGCTACCCGGTGATGACGCTGGGCGTGGTGATGCACATCTACACACAGGCGCTGCGCCTGTGGCTGAAAAAAGTGCCCTTCTTTCGCAAGCCGGCACCGCCGCAAACGTTTGTCTCGCGCTAGGCCGCGCAGCCCGGCCAACTACTCACGCCCAACTTCAGGAGTTCCACTTGAACACCGCTGCTCCCACCGCGCAAGGCATGACCTTCCCAAGAAACACGCCGGCTGCGGCCCGAAGTGCGCTGCGCCTCTTGCAGAACCTGCGCCACGGCGCGCTGACGCTGCACTTGCCCGATGGCTCGCAGCGCCGCTTCGGCGAGCACCCGCAGCAGAACACACTGCACACGCCCAAGCATCCAGGCGCCAGCATCACCCTGCACAACTGGAACGTGTTTGGCGCGGCGCTGAAATCCGGCGACATCGGCTTTGCCGAGTGCTACATCGCCGGGGACTGGAGCACGCCCAACCTGACCGAACTGCTCAAGGTGTTCTCTGTTAACCGCCGCGAGATCGACGCCATGATCTTCGGCACATGGTTCGGGCGCTTGCTGTACCGCGTGAAGCACTTGCTGCGTCACAACAGCCGCGCCAACAGTCGCAAGAACATCCACGCCCACTACGACTTGGGCAACGCGTTCTATCGGCTGTGGCTGGATGAGACCATGAACTACTCGGGCGCTTGGTTTGAGGGCGACCTGTCACGCCCCTTGCCGGAGGCGCAAGACGCCAAAGTGCGCCGCGCACTGGAGATGGCCGATGTAAGGCGCGGTGATCGCGTGCTCGAGATCGGCTGCGGCTGGGGCGCGCTGGTGGAACAAGCCACCGTTGAACGCGGCGCAACCGTGGTGGGTGTGACACTGAGCGTCGAGCAACTGAACTACGCCAATGCCCGCATGCAGCGTCTGGGCGTGAGCACGGGGACGAACGGGCGGGCCGACTTGCGCCTGCAGGACTACCGCAACATCCCGGATGCGTCGTTTGACGCGATTTGCTCCATTGAGATGGTGGAAGCGGTCGGACAGGCCTTTTGGCCCCAGTACTTTTCGACCATGAGCCGCCTGCTCAAACCCGGAGGGCGGGCCTGCGTCCAAAGTATTGTGATCGACGACGCCTTGTTCGACCGATATGCGGCGTCGACCGACTTCATCCAGCAGTACATCTTCCCCGGTGGTTGCCTGCCCTGCCCGCGAGAGCTGCGCCGCCATGCTCAAGCCGCTGGCCTGGAGGTGGTGGACGTTTTTGCGTTTGGCGCCGACTACGCAGAAACGCTGCGCCGCTGGCGGAGTGACTTCCTTGCCAACAAAGCCGAGGTCGCAACGCTGGGCTTCGATGAACGCTTCATGCGCATCTGGGAGTTCTATCTGGCGTACTGCGAAGCCGCATTTGACACGGGTGATATCAGCTTGGTGCAGTACACCTTGCTCAAGCCTGCCGCGCTGTCGCCATGACAAGGATCGCCGCGTGCGCCGTGCTGTCGGTGACCGCGTGCCTTGTTGGCGCCGACCGAGAATTGACCCACTTGTGAGGGTTGTGCCGATCTCAAAGTGACCCGGGTGTTCAGCCTACCCTGCTGCTTTTTTGAGCAGCGGGG
Source organism: Rhizobacter sp. (assembly GCA_025351675.1). Lineage (GTDB taxonomy): Bacteria > Pseudomonadota > Gammaproteobacteria > Burkholderiales > Burkholderiaceae_C > LMDS01. Next base: position 40 of record JANXVK010000221.1, on the reverse strand, counting down.
TATCAGGAGTGATCACCATGGCCATGATTGGCAAAGTGCT
>JANXVK010000220.1 GCA_025351675.1 Rhizobacter sp. | reverse complement strand
CGAGAAGCTGCCCGAGGGCTTTCAGCGCGCGGAATTCCTGCTGCAGACCGGCGCGATCGACACCATCGTCGACCGCCGCGAACTGCGCGGCGTGATCGCGCGCGCGATCGCGCTGCTGCAACGCCAGAGCGTCGATGCCGTCACCTGACGAGATGGCGCCCCCCGGCCGCGGCATACCGCGGCCGACCCCCCGAGGGGAGTCGTCGGCCGCTGGGCCACGAAGTGGCCCACGGGAGAGGCCGTGCGCTGGCCGTCGAGGCGTTCGGTGACCGCACTGCCGACAACCTTGGCCGGCTGGCTGGCGCACTGCGAGCGACTGCACCCCAAAGAGATCGACATGACACTGGAGCGCACGCTCCGCGTCAAGGAACGACTGGCGCTGCAGTTCAGCGCGCCGCTGATTGCCGTGGCCGGCACGAACGGCAAGGGCTCGACCTGCGCGATGCTCGAAGCGATTGCGTTGCAGGCCGGCTACCGCGTCGGCCTGTACTCGAAGCCGCACCTGGTGCACTTCGAAGAGCGTTGCCGCATCAACGGCCAGATGGTCGATGGTGCCGCGCTGCTGCCGCACTTCGCCGCGGTCGAACGGGCGCGCGGCGACATCGCGCTGACGTACTTCGAATTCACCTTGCTGGTGATCGCCCGGGCGCTCGCGTTGACCGAGCTCGACCTCGTGATCCTCGAAGTCGGCATGGGCGGCCGGCTGGATGCCGTGAATGCGTTCGACGCCGACTGCGCGATCATCACCAGCATCGACATCGACCATGCCGAGTTCCTCGGTGCCGACCGCGAAACGATCGCGATCGAGAAGGCAGGCATCATGCGCGCCGGCAAGCCGGTGATCGTCAGCGACCCAATGCCGCCACAGAGCCTGATCGAGGCAGCGACGCGCACCGGCGCCGATCTGTGGCGCTTCGGCCGCGACTTCAACTACGCCGGCGACAGGCAGCAGTGGGGTTGGTCGGGGCGCACCCGGCGCTTCAGCGCACTCGCGTACCCGGCCTTGCGCGGCGCGAACCAGTTGCTGAACGCAGCCGGCGCTCTCGCCGCGTTCGAGGCGCTGCGCCAGCGCCTGCCGATCACTGCGCAGGCGGTCCGCCAAGGATTCGCGACGGTCGAACTGCCGGGCCGGTTCCAGATCGTTGCCGGGCAGCCGACGCTGGTGCTCGACGTCGCGCACAACCCGCACGCGGTCGCCGCACTGGCGCAGAACCTCGATCAGATGGGATTTTTCCCCCGCACCCACGCGGTCTTCGGTGCGATGGCCGACAAGGACTTGACGGCGATCCTGACGCGCATGGCGCCGATCGTCGATCACTGGCACTTCACCGACCTCCCCGGCGCACGCGCAGCCCCGGCCGCCGAACTCGCTGCGCGGCACGCCGGCCTCGGCGCGAAGGGCCCCGGCCCGGTCACCGTGGCCTGCCATGCCGACCCGATGCAGGCCCTCGATGCGGCCCTCGGTGGCGCAGACCCGGCTGATAGAATCGTGGTCTTCGGATCGTTCCTGACGGTTGGCGGTGTGCTCAAGAATGGTGTGCCCCGCTTGAGCGGCAAACACGCTGCCTGAACGTCGCCGGCAGCGTCACCGAACGGGCCCGGCTGCAACGAAAATTGCCCAAGGCGTGCAGCCGCAACGCCACCCACCTTCTCGCATTTTCGGAACTCGCATCGCATGGGTCTGCTGTCCATTTTCAAGCGCGCTGATGCTGCTTCCAACACCGCCGCGAGCGAGCCCGGCGATGCGGTGCAGCGGGCGCGAACCCGTGCGCGCCAGCGCCTGATCGGCGCGGTGGTGCTGGTGGTGATCGGCATCATCGGCTTCCCGCTGGTGTTCGAGACCCAGCCGCGGCCCATTCCGGTCGACATCCCGATCGAGGTGCCGCGCAAGGAGGGCGCGCCGGCGCTCGTGATGCCCGCCGCACGCGCACCGGCGGTGAATTCGTCGACCTCGGCGGTCCCCGCGGCACCAATCGCAGCGGCCGATGTGATCACCGAGTCGCGTGAAGAAGCGGGTCGCGAGGTCGCTGCGGCGTCGGCCGCACCGGCCCCGGCTGCGGCGTCGAAGCCTGAACCCAAGCCGGCGGTTGCCGCTGCCGTTGAGACGAAGCCCGAGGCCAAACCCGCGGCCGCGAGCGGCGACGGCGCCCGCGCCCGGGCGCTGCTCGAAGGCAAGCCGGCCGCGGCCACTGCGACGGATTCCGGCCGTTTCATCGTGCAGGTCGGTGCCTTCGCCGACGCAGGTGCCGCGCGCGAGACCCGGCTGAAAGCCGAGAAACTCGGGCTGAAGACCTACACCCAAGTGGCCAGTACCGCGAGCGGCAACCGCATCCGCGTGCGCGTCGGTCCCTTCGGCACACGCGACGAGGCCGACAGGGCGATGGCCAAGGCCAAGGGCGCGGGCCTCAGCGCGGTCGTGCTCACGCTGTGAGGCCGCCGCATGACCATCGACCTCGGCTGGGTGGACATTGGCTTGGCAGCCTTCCTGCTGCTCTCGGTGCTGATCGGTTTGGCACGCGGCTTCGTGTTCGAGCTGCTGTCGCTGGCCGGTTGGTTCGCGGCCTGGTTCGCCGGGTTCTGGCTGACGCCGACGTTCGTGGGCTACGTCCACATCGGCGAGCCGGGTTCCACCTTGAACTACGGCGTCACGTTCGCCTGTGTGTTCCTTGTCGCGCTCGTGGTCTGGAGCCTCGGCGCCCGGCTGGTGCGCGCACTGATCCGCGCGACGCCGCTGAGCGCATTCGACCGACTGCTCGGCGCGGGCTTCGGCTTCGTGCGCGGGCTGGTCGTGCTGCTCGTCGCCGCGACGGTGATCGGCATCTCGCCCTGGGGCCAATCGATTGCGTGGCAACGCTCGCAGGGCGTGGTCTGGCTGAACGCGGTGTTGCACGAGCTCCGGCCGCTGTTCATCAACGAATCTCCTCCTCAAAACCCGACGGCGTGACGGCACGCGCGGCGGGTTGAACCCAAGGCAACAAACCATGTGCGGCATCGTCGGCGTCATCTCCAAGGGCGCAGTCAACCAGCTGATCTACGACGCGCTGCTGCTGCTGCAGCATCGTGGGCAAGACGCCGCCGGCATCGTCACGATGCAGGGCACCAAGTGCTTCATGCACAAGGCGCGCGGCATGGTGCGCGATGTGTTCCGCACCCGCAACATGCGCGGGCTGCCGGGCACCGTGGGCCTCGGCCAAGTGCGCTACCCGACGGCCGGCAATGCTTACAGCGAAGAAGAGGCGCAGCCGTTCTATGTCAACGCGCCGTTCGGCATCGTGCTCGTGCACAACGGCAACCTGACCAACGCGCTGGCGCTGAAGCAGGAATTGGTCGACGTCGACCGCCGCCACATCAACACGACCAGCGACACCGAGGTCCTGATCAACGTCGTCGCGCACGAGCTGGCGTCGGCCACGCGCGAGCAGGTGCTGACGCCCGAGCTGGTGTTCGCCGCGGTGCGGGCCGTGCACAAGCGCCTCAAGGGCTCGTATGCGGTGGTCGCGCTGATCGCCGGACACGGACTGCTCGCGTTCCGCGATCCGTTCGGCATCCGGCCGCTGTGCCTCGGTGAAGGCGTGGGCCCCGAAGGGCGCGAGGTGATGGTCGCCAGCGAGTCGGTCGCCATCGAAGGCACGGGCCACAAGGTGCTGCGCGATGTGGCACCGGGCGAGGCCGTCTTCATCGACCTCGAAGGCACGGTGCACGCGCGCCAGTGCGCCGAGAATCCGAGCCTGAATCCGTGCATGTTCGAGTACGTGTACCTCGCGCGGCCCGATTCGATCATGGACGGCATCTCGGTCTACCAGGCGCGCCTGAACATGGGCGAGACGCTTGCGCAGCGGCTGATCTCGACCGTGCCGCCGAACGAGATCGACGTCGTGATCCCGATCCCCGAATCGAGCCGGCCGTCGGCGATGCAGCTCGCACAGCGCATCGGCAAGCCGTACCGCGAAGGCTTCGTGAAGAACCGCTACGTCGGCCGCACCTTCATCATGCCGGGGCAGGGCGAACGCAAGAAATCGGTGCGCCAAAAGCTCAACGCGATCGGCGTCGAGTTCAAGGGCCGCAACGTGCTGCTGGTCGACGATTCGATCGTGCGCGGCAACACCAGCAAGGAGATCGTGCAGATGGCGCGCGATGCCGGCGCGCGCAAGGTCTACATGGCCTCGGCCGCGCCGCCGGTGCGCTACCCGAACGTCTACGGCATCGACATGCCGACCAGCGAAGAGCTGATCGCGCACGGCCGCACGATCGAAGAGATCCGCCAGTTCATCGGCGCCGATGCGCTGATCTACCAAGACGTGGACGCGATGAAGCGCGTCGTCGGCGCATTGAACCCGCTGGTGCGCAGCTTCGAGGCTTCATGCTTCGACGGCCACTACATCACCGGCGACGTGAGCGCCGCCGACTTCACCGCGATGGCCGCACAGCGCAGGGCGCAAGGCCGGGACGAAGAGAGCGACGACCGATCTCGGCTCGCACTGCAAAGCGCTACCGAGACTTCCTGATGAGTGACACCGAAACTGGCAAGAACAAGCCGAGCGGCATCCCGCGCGTTCAGCTGCCGCCCGACGTGCGGCGCGACACCTTGGCGGTGCGCGAAGGCCTGCCACCGGGCCCGTGGGGCGAGAACTCCGAAGCGCTGTACCTGACCAGCAGCTTCGTGCAGCCCGACGCTGCCACGGCTGCCAGGCGCTTCGCGAACGAAGAAGATGCGTTCATCTACTCGCGCTTCACGAACCCGACCGTGACGATGTTCGAACGCCGTCTCGCCGCGCTCGAGGGCGCCGAGGCCTGCATCGGCACCGCCAGCGGCATGAGCGCGATCCTGCTGCTCGGCATGGGCGTACTGAAGGCCGGCGACCACGTGATCTGCTCGCGCAGCGTGTTCGGCTCGACGATCCGTTTGTTTGCCGGCGAGTTCGGCAAGTTCGGCGTCGAGACCACGTTCGTCTCGCAAACCGATCCCGATGAATGGCGCCGGGCGCTCAAGCCCAACACGAAGCTGCTGTTCGCCGAATCGCCGACGAATCCGTTGACCGAGGTGTGCGACATCCGCGCGCTGTCGGCGATCGCAAAGGATGCCGGCGCGTTCCTCGCGGTCGACAACTGCTTCTGCTCGCCCGCGCTGCAGCGCCCGATCGAGTACGGCGCCGACATGGTGATCCACTCCGGCACCAAGTACCTTGACGGCCAAGGCCGTGTGATCGCCGGCGCGCTGTGCGCGACGCAGCAGATGGTCGACGAGAAATTCATGCCGGTGCTGCGCAGCGCGGGCATGAGCTTGTCTGCGTTCAACGCATGGGTCGTGTTGAAGGGGCTGGAGACGCTGTCGATCCGCATGGAAGCGCAGAGTGCCCGCGCGCTGCAGCTCGGCGCGTGGCTCGAGATGCAGGAGCAGGTCGAGCGCGTTTTCTACCCGGGTTTGAAGTCGCACCCGCAGCACGAGCTCGCGATGGCGCAGCAAACCGCGGGCGGTGCGGTCGTGTCGTTCATCGTCAAGGGCGAAATGCAGGGCGGGGCGGCGCTGGCGCGCAGCAATGCGTTCCACGTGATCGACTCGACGCAGGTCTGCTCGATCACCGCGAACCTCGGCGACACCAAGACCACGATCACGCACCCGGGCAGCACCTCGCACGGGCGCATGACCGAAGAGCAGCGCCAAGCGGCCGGTATCACGCAGGGCGTGATCCGCGTCGCGGTCGGCCTCGACGACATCGAAGACATCAAGGCCGATCTGCTGCGCGGCCTCAGCACGCTTCTTGATCAATAGACTGCGCATGACGACTCGCAAAGTAAGAACGCGCATCGCGCCATCGCCGACCGGCTTCTTGCACCTCGGCACCGCGCGCACCGCGCTGTACTCGTGGGCCTACGCGCGCCACCACGGTGGCGAGTTCGTGCTGCGCATCGAAGACACCGATGTCGCGCGCTCGACGCAGGATTCGGTCGACCAGATCCTGGCCTCGGTGCACTGGCTGGGCCTCGACTGCGACGAAGGCCCGATCTACCAGATGCAGCGCCTCGATCGCTACCGCGCGGTCATCGATCAGATGCTCGCCGCCGGCACCGCGTACTACTGCTACTGCACGCCTGAAGAACTCACTGCGATGCGCGACGCGCAGAAAGAGCGCGGCGAGAAAACCCATTACGACGGGCGCTGGCGCCCGGAGCCCGGCAAGGCGCTGCCGCCGGTGCCGGCCGATGTGCCGCCGGTCGTGCGCTTTCGCAATCCGCCCGAAGGCGACGTGAGCTGGGACGACCTGGTCAAGGGCCGCATCACGATCAACAACCGTGAGATCGACGACCTGATCATCATGCGGCCGGCTACCGAAGGGGCCAACAATGGTTGTGGCGTGCCGACCTACAACTTCGCAGTGGTCGTCGACGACTGGGACATGAACATCAGCCATGTGTTCCGCGGCGACGAGCACGTCAACAACACGCCGTGGCAGATCAACATCTTCAACGCGCTCGGCGCGCCACTGCCGCTGTTCGGCCACGTGCCGGTGATCCTCGGCGACGACGGGCAGAAGCTCTCGAAGCGGCGTGGCGCGGTCAGCGTCACGGCGTACGAGGAGAACGGCTACCTGCCCGAAGCGATGCTGAATTACCTCGCGCGCCTTGGCTGGAGCCACGGCGACGAGGAACTGTTCAGCCGCGAGCAGTTGGTGCAGTGGTTCGACGGCCAGCATCTGTCGAAGAGCCCGGCGCAGTGGGACCCGGCCAAGCTCGCGTGGGTCAACGCGCACTACATCAAGCTGACCGACGACGCGAAGCTCGCGGCGCTGATGGTCACGCTGTTCAAGCGGCGTGGCATCGATATGGCGGCGAACGAATCGCTGAACCGCATGTGCGCGCTGTTCAAGGACCGTTGCGCAACCACCGTCGAACTCGCCGACTGGCTCGCGATGTTTTTCGTCGATGTGAACCCGTCGGCCGAAGACCTCGCGGCGAACCTCACCGAGGCCGTGAAGCCTGCCGTGCAGACCTTGCGTGGCAAGCTCGAATTGGCCGAGTGGAGCAAGCCGGCGATCGCCGCCGCGATCAAGGAAACGCTCGCGGCCTACGGCCTGAAGATGCCACAACTCGCGCACGCGGTGCGTGTGCTCGTGTGCGGCCGCGCGCAGACGCCATCACTCGATTCGGTGCTCGAGCTCTTCGCACGCGACAAGGTGATCGCGCGTTTGCAAGGGGTCTGAAAAGCTGGCTATAATCGTAGTCTCGTTTGAGATCGCGACGGTTGGAACCGGAAGTTTGACGCAAGCATGAACCGACATTCATGCAGGCCAAGAATCAGGGGGTATAGCTCAGCTGGGAGAGCGCTTGCATGGCATGCAAGAGGTCAGCAGTTCGATCCTGCTTACCTCCACATGCGGATTCTGTCGAGTGGTTACAAGGCTATTTGTCGCGCTATACCGGATCCTTGCTTTTGGTGACGCACGATCGGT
>JANXVK010000645.1 GCA_025351675.1 Rhizobacter sp. | reverse complement strand
GGCACGCCGGTGATCGTCGCGGTGACGCGGCCGACCGCGCTCACGACCAAGTCGTAGCTGCCGGTCGGCACCGGGTAGAGCACGAACCGGCCGGTGGCATCGGGCGCGGTCGCCTTCACCGGCACGCCGGCCTGCTGCAGCGAGACGACGGTCGAGCCGAGCGCGATCGCCGGCTCGACATGGCCGACCACGCGCAGGCCGGCGTCCGACACGATCGGGGTCACCGAGATCACCGGCTTCAGGTTGTACTCGCCGGAGTTGCCGCGCTTGACGACCGACTTGCAGGCGTCGAAGTCGAGCGCGAAGTCGGCGACCTTGCCGACCGGGATGTCGATGTTGACGTTCAGCTTCAGGCCGCTCTGCTGCGCGCTCGGCGTGGTCAGGGCGGTCTCGGCAGCGCCGGTGGGCGTGACCGCGTTCGCGAGCGGGTTCGCGGCCGAGTTGGGCGCCAGCACGAGCCGCATTTGCGTGTACTTGCCGGCCGGCAGATCGGTCTGGCCGAGCGGCTCGAGCACGCCGTTCGACAGTGTCAGCAGGTCGACCCGCTTGGCCGGGTTGAGCACCACCTCGGACCAACCTGCATCTGCATCCACGGCGCCGGCGCTCTGGTGCACCCGCACCCGGTCGACCGTGATGTGCACGGCGTCGAAACCGCAGGCCGGCGCGTCGGTGAGCGACAACCGCATCGTGCCCAGCGCTGAGCCGGTGCCTTCGATGCCCCCGCCGCCCCCGCCGCAACTGGCGAGCCCGAACAGCAGGGTCATGGCGGCGAGCGCCGCTGCGAGTTTGGTCTTCATGTGTCGTCTCCTTGGGGTTGCTGCCGTGCGACCGGCTCTTCAAAATAGTAGATGCCCAGCCCGACGCGCGCACGCGGCAGGTCAGGCTGGTCGGGCTGGCTGTCGGTGTCGTGGGCAGCGAGCCAGCGGTCCATTTTCTCGAGCAGGGCTTGCGACTGTTTCGCGCCGAGCTGGCGAAACGCCGGCAGCGCATCGGCGGGCACGCTGCGGTACATGACCTTGCGCTGGAAGCGCGGGTCGGTCGCGCCGTGCACCAGGTTGTGATCGATCGTGTCGATCAGGTCGGCCACGTCGTTGCCGAGGATGCGCAGCTTTTCGACCGCGCTGCGGCTCGGCACGTAGGCGCGCTCCAGCAGCTCGATCCGGCCGTCGTCCCGCCGCCGGACGGCGCCGACCCGAATCAGTTCGTCGAGCACCGCACGTGCCGGCACGTCGCCGCTGTGGCGTTTGACCAGCGCCGTGAAGCCGCCCGCGCCGTCGGGGTCCAGAATGTCGGGCTCGCCGTGCGCGTCGTGAAAGTCGGCGTCGCGCACCCAGCCGGTCAGGACACGCGCGGCGCGGTTGAACTGATCGGCGGCGGTCAGGACTTCTTTGTGAGTGGACAGGTGCTGGACTTCCTTGCGCGTGAGGCCCGACAAGACCGAGATCCGCGAGAGCGACGGTTTCTTGCCGTCGAGGCCCGCGACATCCATCGCGACATCGACGAAGGTCTGTCGGGCAAGCGCCTCGAACGAGCCGTACGACACGCCGTAACGCAGCAGCAGGCGAAACAGCGGCCGCAACAGCCGCGAAAGCGCGGTGTTGAGGGCGTGTCGTGATTGATCTTCGTTCATTTCATTTGGGAAAGTATTCCCAATTCATCGTGGTGTCAATCGTTGTCTGGTCACCAGAGGTTACGGCGCTGACGGCCCGGGAGCGCCCAGAATCGGGCTAATGCACGAACCTGCTTTCGGATCACGGCGTCGCCCCGGGCTGGCGCGCCTGATTTTGTCCTTGGCCGCCGGTCTCGCCGGCTGCGCGGCAACGCCCGCGGCGGCCCCCGGCCCGCCTGTCGGTCTGGCCGCCGGCGCTGCGCCGACCGAAGCCACCGCCGATGATGTCGCCATCCAGCAAGGATTCGCGCGCTGGGTCACGAACTTTCGCGTCAGCGCGCGCGCGTCCGGCATCGACGACGCCACCTTGCGCGTCGCGTTCGACGAGGTCCGCTACCTGCCGCGCGTCGTCGAACTCGACCGCGCGCAGCCCGAGTTCACGCGCACGGTCCGGGACTACCTCGATGCGGCCGTCTCGCCGCAACGCGTCGCGCTGGGCCAGGCCAAGCTGCTCGAGTTCCGCGCCGAGGTAGACGCGGCGGCGGCGCGCTACGGCGTGCCGGCAGCCATCGTCGTCGCGATCTGGGGCATCGAGAGCAACTACGGCAGCAACCACGGCAGCATCCCGACCGTCGACGCGCTCGCCACGCTCGGCTTCGAGGGCCGGCGCGAAGACTGGGCGCGCGGCCAGTTGCTCGCGGCCCTCAGGATCATCCGCAGCGGCGACATCACGCGCGCGCAGATGATCGGCTCGTGGGCCGGCGCGATGGGCCAGACCCAGTTCCTGCCGTCGGTGTTTCTGGCGGCGGCGGTGGACGCCGACGGTGACGGCCGGCGCGACATCTGGGGCAGCATGGCCGATGTGACGGCCTCGACCGCGAACTTTCTGAAGGCGTCGGGTTGGCAGGCCGGGCAAGCGTGGGGTGTCGAGGTTCAGCTGCCGCCGGGCTTCGATGTCGGGCGTGCCGACGACACGCTGCGCCAGCCGGCCGCACAGTGGGCCGCCGAGGGTGTGGCCGCGATCGACGGCGCGCCGTTGCCCGCGTTTGCCGACGCCACGCTGTTGCTGCCTGCGGGCGCGCGCGGGCCGGCCTTTTTGGTCGGGCCCAACTTCCGCGCGATCCTGCGCTACAACAACTCGACCAGCTACGCGCTCGCGGTCGGCCTGCTGGCGCAGCGTGTGGCCGGCGGGCTTGGCGTTCAGGCGCCGTGGCCGCCGGATCTGATCGCGCTCACGCGCAGTCAGGTGATGGCGTTGCAGACCGGGTTGAACGCGCTGGGTTTCGCCAGCGGCACGCCCGACGGTGTGGTGGGGCCGGCCACGCGCGCCGGGCTGCGCAGCTACCAGCGCAGCGTCGGCCTGCCGGCGGACGGCTACCCGACGCCGGAACTGCTGCAGCGCATTCACTCGCCGTAGCGGCGCTGTCCATCGACGCGACCGGGCGCGTGCGCGCTGGACCAACTGACGGTCAAGCACGGTGCCAAGTTCGACCGGGCCTGGGAGTTCGACGCGGCGATGCTGGCCCGGTTGCCCGCCGTCCCGATCCGGCCCACGCTCGAATACGACGCCACGGCGCACACACTGCGCGGCCCGCTGCTCGGCGCCGTCGTCGAAGCGGCGGGCGTCGCACCGCGTGCGTCGGTGATGCTGGCGCTGCGCGCGCTCGACGGCTACCCCGTGGCGGTGAGCTCTGCCGACGCGCCCGAAGCCTTTGGGGTGCAGCATCTCCCCAACGAGAACGACCAGCACCTTGCTTGTGTTGCAACGAACCAGCGCAGGAGTTCGTTCCCAGTGTGGCGATAGGCTTTACCTGCCTCGGGCACTCGGATATGCTGGATATCCATCCAGTAGTTCGGCATGGTTCGAGCTAAAAAGCTGCCCGTCATATCCATTCAGTTATTTCCGGACCCCGATGTGGACACCACCGCCAAGCTAGCGATCCTCGCCGACGCCGCCAAGTACGACGCCTCCTGCGCCTCGAGTGGCACCGTCAAACGCCACTCGATCGGCGGGCGCGGCATCGGCTCGACCGGAGGCGCGGGCATCTGCCACAGCTACGCGCCCGACGGCCGCTGCATCTCGCTGCTGAAGATCCTGCTGACGAACTACTGCCTGTACGACTGCCTGTACTGCATCAACCGCGTCACCAGCAACGTGGCGCGTGCGCGCTTCACCGTCGATGAGGTGGTGCAGCTCACGCTCGATTTCTATCGCCGCAACTGCATCGAGGGCCTGTTCCTGAGCAGCGGCATCATCCGCAGCCCCGACTACACGATGGAGCAGGTGGTCGAGGTCGCGCGGGTGCTGCGCGAGGAGCACGACTTTCGCGGCTACATCCACCTGAAGACGATCCCCGAGGCCAGCGCCGAGCTGCTCGCGCGCGCCGGCCGTTACGCCGATCGGCTGAGCATCAACATCGAGCTGCCGA
>JANXVK010000617.1 GCA_025351675.1 Rhizobacter sp. | reverse complement strand
CGAAGGGCGCGTCTGGGGCGCGAAGGAGCGGCTGTTCGAGCGCGTCGTGCCGATCCTGACCGATCACACGGTCGCGCATTTGCTCGAAGCCGCGCAGGTGTGTGATGGCCTCGTCAAGGGGCTGAAGCACCCCGACTGGCCGCAAGACCCGTGGGACGGGCTGAAGCGCCTCGTGCTGATGCTGGTGCAGCACACGTCGGCGGTGCCGGCGGCCGGGCGCGGGCGGGTCGTGGTGCAGCGGCTGGCGCTTCTCGCCTGAATCAGCGCGCCGGCAGCGCGCGCAACTCCGCCAGCACGTCGTCCTTCGTCCGGTAGCGGCCGAAAGCGGCGATGTCTTGCGCGCGCACGATCGGGAAGGTGTCGAGGATGTAGGCCGCGTCGTCGGCGTTCAGGCCATACAGGTGCATGAACAGCGCGTCGAGCGCGGCGAGCCGTGCGCGACGGTCTTCATCGTCCCAAACGAACGGCGGCAGAACCTCGCCTTGCGCGTCGACGTAGCCGAGGTCACGCGCGAACGGCGCGAGGTCGTGCGCGGTGTAGCTCAGCGCGAGCACTTGCGGCACGATGAAGTCGGCGAGCGTCGGATGCGGATGGTGGCCGTTCATCAGCCCGGCGGCGCGCTGACGCGCGGCGAAGGCAGGCGGGAGTGGCTCGTCGAAGCGGGCGGCCTCGATCAGCGGCAACTGCTCGAGGATGAACCAGTTCATGCTCGTGCTTTGCACCTTCTGACGCGCAACGAAATCGAAGACGAGAGCGCAGAGGTTCGCCACCAACAAAGGCGCAAATCCGGCATACGCCTGCGCGGCCGACGGTTCGGGCAACAGCAGGGGCAGCTTGTTCCCCGCAGCGGTACTTGGGACGATCGCGGCGATCATCGTTCTCACGTCGGTTGCCCGCGCGATGTCGCGAAACCCGATCGCCCATTCGCGCCGCAGCGGTTCGGGCACGGCATCGGCGGCGACCCAATACTGCGGTGCCGGGAAGGTCGACGGATCGGCCTTGAGCGCGTCAGCCAGCGGCGCACCGAACGCCGCGTTGTGCAGGTTCGCATCGTTCACCGTGACGCTGGCATGCCGATGGTCGTAGTGGTGAATCATCCGCCCGACATAGAGCGGGACCGCGTTCGCGCCGGCGTTGTTCCAGCGGTTCAGTCCGGCGGCGGTGAAGCCTTGCCTCTGCAGTTCGGCACGCGTGAAGAACAACTTCGAGTCGTTCGTCATGTCGAACATGCGCACGTACTTCACCGGCCACACCTTGCGTTCGGCGCGCTCATTCGTCGCGGGGTTGAGCTCGCCGCGCGCGACCAGCACCGGGTTCGCGCGATAGATGCGCGTCGTGATGTCGGCGTCGCGCTGGGTGCGAAAGATCGGTGCGGCACCGGTGTTCGGGTTGACGAGCGAGAAATCTTCGGCTGTGAGCCGCAAGGTGCGCGCTGGGTCGTCGAGCTCATCGAGCCGATGCAGATAGAACGCACAGCGCGTCTCGGAAAAGCGCCGCTGCGCGCCACCGAACACGATCGTGATGAACTTGAAACGGCCATCGACATCGGCGAAGAACCTGCCGTTTTGATTGAAGCGATTCTCGAAGTCGAACAACGCGCCGAGCCGCCCCGTCGTCGAAATGCTGCGAAAGAACTCCGCCGCCCCTTTGTCGGCGGCGATGCCGCTGGGCGTGAGCAAGGCCACCAGCCCGGTCGGATCGACAAGCGCCTGCGCACGCTCGACGAACAGGCTGTAGAGGTTCACGTCGCCGCCGCCCAGCAGCGGATAGTCGCCGGCCTTCGCGAGCACGCGCGCGTTGGCTTCGGCGCGCTCGGTCGCCTCGGCGTACTGCACGGCCACCGGCGCGCCCTTCGTCTGCAGTTCGCCGATCAATTTCTTGCGGTCGGACGCCCGCGCCTGCATCGCGATCTGCGGATCGCGTTCAGCGAACCATTCGACCTCCTGCAGCTTGATCCGATCCCACGGCGGGTTGCCGATCACGGCATCGAAACCGCCGCTGCCGCCGGTCTTGAATACGGTCGGGAACGCCGTCCACCAGTGGAAGAACTGTTCGCGCGCCGCGAGCGCCCGCACTTGCGCGAGCAGGTCGTTGGCAGCGGCCACGGCCGCGCCGGCGCCATCGATGCGGCCCTCGACCAGCACCGCGACCAAATTACGCGCCGGACAGAGCAACTCGACCAGCGCAGCGCGCAACGGTGCATCGCCCAGCTTGCCGAGCTTCGCCGGCGAATCGACCGGCCAGCCCGGCACCAGCCACCGCATCGCCCGCCAGAAGTCGAGCAACTTGTTCAGCGGCGCAATCTGCGCCTGCGCGTCGGCGGCGAGTGCTTTCGAGCGCTCGGCTTCGGCGATGTCGACGTCGGTGAAGTCGGCAACCTGTTCGAGGCTCTTGGCGGCCACTTCGAGCCGGGTCAGTTCGCTCATCTGGAACAGCGTGCCCACGCTCTGCATGCCGCGCAACACGGTGTCGAGGCGCTCGCCATGCAGCGAATCACCGCACTTCAAGTGATGGTCGAGAAAGCTCAGCGGCGCGCCGACCGTGAAGGTGTGAAGCCAGAGCGCGGTCTTGGCGAGTTCGACCGCCATCGGGTTCTTGTCGACACCGAAGATGGTCTTCTTCAGGATCATGCGGCGCACGATGTGGCGGTCGTCGAGCTGCGCGTCGGTCACGGCCCAGTGGCGCGCGGTCGCGGTCTTGCGGATGGTCGCGCGGATCGCCGCCATGCGCGCCACCAGCGGGCTCACCCACGGCTGGCCGCGCTCTGCGAGGTGAGCGGCCCAAGGCTGCGACGCAATGCTCTGCGCGGCGGTGTCGGCCGCTTCGAGCACGCGGCCGGCCAAGTCGTCGACGAGTGCCACGAGAAAGTGGCCGCTGCCCATCGCCGGATCGCAGAATTTGAGTTCGAGGATGCTGCTTGCCGGGTCGAGCCGGTCGAGCACGTCCCAATCGCCGGGGTTGAGCGAAGTCTTCTTCCCGAGCTTGACGATCTGCCGGTCGAACGCGGCGAGCCGTTCGTGCGCCAGCAACCCGACCGACTCGCGCAGGATCAGCTGCACCAGATCGTCATGCGTGTAGTAGCTGCCCGAGACCTTGCGCGCAAAGCTCGCGGGCTGCGCGACGATGCGGTCGATCTCGGGCTTGTCGCGGTAGTCGTCTTCGGCCTGCACCTCGTGCACGAGCACATATTCGAGCAGGCGCTCGTAGATGCTGCCGAGGTGCGAGACCGCGAGGTCGCGGTAGTTGATCCACGCGTGCAGCAGGTCTTCGGTGCGGCGCGAGAGTGCGTCGATGATCGGCGCCATCACGGCATCGGGAACTCGCGTGCGGGCGAGCAGCGGTGCGCGTGCCCGCGCGAACAGGCCGCCGTTGTAGGCAGGCATGCCGATGTCGTCATCGCCCTGATC
>JANXVK010000615.1 GCA_025351675.1 Rhizobacter sp. | reverse complement strand
GTGCACCAGCGCCATCACCTCGTCCTTGAACGAATCGCGGTAGTCGTCGGCCTTGAACGGTTTCGTCATGTCGCCGACGAGCTGCGCCGCCATCTTCAGCTCGGCCTCGCTGAGGCCGGTCGCCTTGGTCCCTTCGGCGGGCAGGTTCAGGTCGGCCCAGGGCTTGATGTCGGCGCCCCAGCGCAGCACGTTCAGCACCAGCGCCGGCCCGACCGGCACGAGCGCGGCCAAGTGCTGCCGGGTCTGGATCACGACGCGCGCCAAGCCGATGCGTCGCGTCTTCAGCAGCGTCTCGCGCAGCAGCGCATACACCTTCGCGCCTTTGCCAATCGGCGCCAAGTAGTAGGGCCGGTCGAGGTAGACGAACGGGATCTCGTCGGCCGAAACGAAGGCCTCGATGTCGATCGACTGGGTCGATTGCGGGTACGCGGCGGCGATCTCCTCGTCGGTCACCACGACGTAGTGGCCGTCTTCGACCGCCACTCCCTTGACGATGTGCTCCTTCGTAATTTCCTTGCCGGTCTTCTTGTTGACGCGCTTGTAGCCGACCGGGTCCATGCTGCGCTTGTCGAGCCAGTCGAAATCGATCGCGTGGTCGGTGGTCGCGGTGTGCAGACTGACCGGGATGTGCACCAGCCCAAAGCTGATCGCGCCTTTCCAGAGGATGCGGGAGCTGGTGGCCATGACGCGCACCTCAGTGCAATTCGAAGCATCGCACGCGGTGGTCGGGCGAAGGCGGCGGGACGACGGCGCGCAGGATGCAGTCGCCGGGGCACGGGCTTTCGCTGGCCGCGCGGAGCAGGCTGTCGACGATAAAACCGTCCTCCTCGATCACCTCGCCGAGCAGCTTCTGATCGCCATCGAAGAGCAAGGCGCGTGACGTATCGTTCAGCAGCACGAGGAACTTGGGGGGTGTGTTCATCACTCAGATGCTCCGGCAGCGGCCGCGCCGCAGCCAGTCCACGCAACCCGATTCGGCTGTCGGAAAGCGCCTACGGCGCCAAGTCCAGCGCCACGCGCACGCGCACAAGTGCTGCACGAACGCGGCGGCGCTCTTCGCGACCATCTGCGGCAAGTGCGCCGTCGTGCCCCCCCATACTGTGGGTTGCCCGGCGCCCGCCGGCTGGTTCACAATTAGTCATGTCTTCATGCGACCTCGCCGCGTGCCGAGGCCAACCGCGAGCCCACAGACCGCCATGGAACCGACCTATTTCGCTCAGTACCGCGGCTTCGAGTTTCAATGCTCGCCGGAGCGCATCGGCGAACGTGCGTTCGCGCCGAGGCTCGTGATCTACGATTCGGTCGAGTCGGTCACCGTCGAGATCCCGCTCAGCGTGCCGTCGCCCCCGTTTAGCGATCCGACCGTCGCCGCGCACTTGGCGTTTGCCAAGGGCCGGCGCTGGGTCGATGGCGGATACGACGCCGCCGAGGCGGCGGCCGCCGGTCGCGGGCCGCAGTTGCTTGAGCACTGACCCCGATTCAGAACCAAAAAAGGGGCGCCGGGAGCGCCTCTTTTTTTTTGACCACGCAGTCAGGCCGGTGAGTCGTCGGCCGCGGGCTGCTCCGGGTCGAACGGGGCCACGCCGAGGCGCTCGCGCGTGCGTTCCAAGTCTTGCGCCAGTTTCGCGACCTTCCGGCTCAGCGCCACCCAGTTTCGGATGCCGTCGTTGACCGGGTCCATCGGGTAGTAGACCTTGTGGCCCTTGTCCTTCGACGCCGAGATCGCGAAGCGGACCAAGTCATTCAACTCGAATGCGCAGTCCGTCATCAGGCGGCGGGTCTCGGCCACATGCGCGTCGATCAGCGCCTGGCGGCGCGGCGTCATTTCCACAGCGGACTCCCCAAAAGGAAAAGAGCCCACCCCTTGCGGGGCAGGCTCTTGACTGTCGACGTTTGCGGTTCCAAGGAAACGCAAGGTACCTTGGTGGGCGATGAGAGGGTCGAACTCCCGACATCCTCCACGTCAAAGAGGCGCTCTACCACTGAGCTAATCGCCCCAGCCTCCCAATATAGCACAGCCGGCTTCGGCCCTCACTTGCGCCGCACGGAGCGCACGCCGGCGATGCGCCCCGCGAGGCCCAGCACATGGGCCAATCGCGCTGCATCGGCGACCTCGATCGTGAAAGTCATCCACGCGGTGCCGCCGCCCGAATCCCTGACCGACCGGGTGTTCACGCCGGTGACGTTCATCTTCTCCTTTGCGAACAGCTCGGAGATGTCGCGCAGCAGACCTTGTCGATCGGCGGCCTCGACCATCACGTCGACCGGGTACAGCGCGGCCTTGTCACCGCGCGGTGCGCCCCACGCGACCGCGATCACGCGCTCCGGTGAACGCGCCGACATCTGGCGGAAGTTGCTGCAGACGGCGCGGTGCACGGCCACGCCCTTGCCGCGCGTCACGTAGCCACCGATCGCATCGGGCGGCGCGGGCCGGCAGCAGCGCGCCAAGCTCGTCATCAGCGACTCGACCCCAACGACCAGCACGCCACCCTTCGGCACGGTGGTCGACGGCCGCCGCAGCGCGATCAGGTCATCGGGCGTCGGCATTGGCTCGGCCGGCCGCAGCAGCGTCTCGATCGTGCGCAGCGAGAACTCGTCCTTGCCGACGACCTCGAACAGCGCGTCGGCGTTGCGGAAGCCGAGCTGCGAGGCCAGGTCCTCGAGCTTCATCGCCGTCTTGCCCTCGCGCTGCAGCAGCTTCTCGACCGCCTCGCGGCCGCGCGCGATCGTCTCCTTCTGCGCCAGCAGGTTGAACCACGCGCGCACCTTGGCCTTCGCGCGCGAACTCTTCAGGTAGCCGAGTTCAGGGTTGAGCCAGTCAAGCGACGGGCCGCCTTCTTTCGTCGTGATCACATCGACCGTCTGGCCGCTGCGCAATGGCGTGTTCAACGGCAGCATCGCGCCGTCGACGCGCGCACCGCGGCAGCGGTGGCCGAGGTCGGTGTGCACGGTGTAGGCGAAGTCGACCGGCGTCGCACCGGCCGGCAGTTCGACGACCGCGGCGGCGGGCGTAAAAACATAGATGCGGTCGTCGGCCAGCGCAGTGGCGCTCGGCGCGGCATGGGGTGACGCATCGCCTTCGGCCGTGTCACGCTCCCACGCGAGCAACTGCAGCAGCACCGCCTTGCGCGCTTCACCGATGCGCGCCTGCTGGTCCGCATCGGCGTTGACGCCGGCGTAGCCCTTCGCGCCGGCATCCTTGTAAGCCCAGTGAGCGGCCACGCCGTGCTCGGCGTGCTCATGCATTGCCCGGGTGCGAATCTGCACCTCGACCGCACGCCCGCTGTCATCCTGCACGACCGTGTGCAGCGACTGATAACCGTTCGGCTTCGGCCGCTCGATGTAGTCGTCGAACTCGCCGGCGACCGGGCAAAACAGTTCGTGCACGCGGCCGAGCACCGCGTAGCAGCTCGAAACGTCGGACACGATCACGCGCACCGCGCGCAGGTCGAGCACCTGCGCGATATCGAGGTGCTTGCCCTGCATCTTCTTCCAGATGCTGTAGAGGTGCTTCGGCCGGCCCTGCACTTCGGCGCGCAGGCCGTACGTGGCCAAGTCGTCGGCCAGACGCTGCCGAAACGCCTCGACGCGCTGCTCGCGCATCGACCGGCGCTCGTCGAGCAGCCGCGCGACCTGCTGATATTGCTCGGGTTCGAGAAAGCGGAACGACAGGTCTTCGAGTTCCCACTTGATCTGCCAGATGCCGAGCCGGTTCGCGAGCGGCGCGAACACCTGCAACGACTCGGCGGCGAGGGCCGGCGCGCAGGGTGTTTTCGTCGCGGCGAAGAAGCGCAAGGTCTGCAAGCGCGAGGCGAGCCGCAGCAGCACGACGCGCAGGTCGCGCGAGAACGCCAGCAGCATCTTGCGCACGCGCTCGGTCTGCTGCGCGCGCGCCTCGGTGCCCAGATCGGCCTCGCGCGCGGCGCGCTGCAGCTGCACCAGCTTGCGGGTGTTCACGACCAGGC
>JANXVK010000613.1 GCA_025351675.1 Rhizobacter sp. | reverse complement strand
CTGCACCAGCTTGCGGGTGTTCACGACCAGGCTCGCATGCGACGGGCCGAAGGCTTTCGCGATCACTTCGTCGGGCCGGTGAAGGTAGTCGCCGGCAAAGACGAGGTACGCCGCGGCGCGCATCGCCGGCGCGGCACCGATGCCCTGCAGGATCGCGGCGACGGCGTCGGCGTGGGCGAGCGCGTCTTCGCCGGTGTCGAGCAGTTGGCCGTCGAGCAGCGGCTCGGCGAAAGCGCGCGCGCGCACCAGCTGCAAGCCTTCCGCGGCGGCGTCGGGGTGTTCGTCGATCAGGTGAACGATGGGCGCGGCGTCGATGCGCGCGTCCAGCACGCCGGTCTTCATGGGCTGAGCAGAAACTCCCGCACGACCGTCACTTGGTCGTCGGCGACGAGCGTCGGCGCATGGCCAACACCGGCGAACTCGACCAAGCGTGCCTTGGCACCGCGCTGCGTCATCGCCTGCGCGGTCTCAAGGGTCAGCAGGTCGGAGTCGGCACCGCGCAGCACCAGCGTCGGGCACCGAATGGCATCGAACGCGGCCCAGGTCATCGCCTCACCGGCCGCCGCGATCTCGGGTGTGATCGCCTTGAAGGGCTGCGCGATGGCCGGGTCGTAGTGCAGCTTGAAGCCGTCGCCATCCGCCTTGAGCATCGGGCGCGACAGCGCCAGCCACTGATCGCGCGTGTGCGGGCCGAAGCTGGCCGAGATCGTGTGCAGGTAGTCGGCGGCCTCGTCGAGTGTGTTCCAGCGCAGCGGCTGACCGAGGTAGTTGCCGATCCGCACCAGCGCCTCGAACCGGATCGTCGGGCCGACATCGTTGAGCACCAGCTTGCTGATTGGCGACTGCGGCAGCGAGGCCAGGCCCAAGCCGATCAACCCGCCCATCGAGGTGCCGACCCAGTGCACGGTCTGTGCGTTCAGGCGCGCCAAGAGCGTCACCATGTCGGCCACGTAGGCCGGGATCTGGTAGCCGCTCGGATCGGCGAGCCAATCCGACTGCCCGCGCCCGATCACGTCGGCGCACACCACGCGGTACTCGGCGCTCATCGCCTGCGCCAGCGTGTCGAAGTCGCACGCCTGGCGCGCCAAGCCGTGCACGCAGATCAGCACGCGCGGGTTGGCGGCATCGCCCCACTCCCGGTACGCCATGCGACGCAAGCCGCTGACGCCGAGGGCTTGGACGTGGTTCAGGCGGGGTTCGGCGGTCATGGTCGGCTGTTACGCGTCACGGGCCCGCCATCGTAAGCGAAGGCCGGCGCGCGACGCGCTACCTCTCTTCGCGCCCCTACTTCGTCATCTGCACCGTGCCATTGACGTTCACGGTCACCGTGCCCTTGCCCGGCTCAACCGGCAGCATCTCGTCGGCCATCGGCGCCGCCGCTGCCTTGGCCATCATCATCGGGCGCGGCATCGGCGGCTGCTCGTTGCTCGAGACGTTGACCTCGCGGATCGCGTAGCCCGCATAACCGAACTGCTTGGCGTAGTCGGCGGCCTTCGCGCGGTAGCGCGCGATCGCCTGCGCCGAAACCTCGCTCTCCGACTTCTCGCGCAATTCGCGCGAGATCGCGTAGCCGACACGGTTGATCGTCAGCGTCGTGATCTTGCCGGTCAGCTGGCCGATCGCCTGCATGTCGCGGCCCTCGACGACGAGCTCGGCGCTGCCCTGCCAGCCGTTGCTCACCCCCTTGTTCGTGTAGCGCGGCGAGATGTTGAAGTTGCCCGTCTGTACCTCGACTTGGCCCGGTTTGCTGGCCTTCTTCGCCTCGGCCAGCGCGGCGTCGAGGGCCTGCTTGAGCTGCGACTGCACGCTGGCGGCATCGACTCCCTCGCGGGTCGTGTTGAAGCTGACGCTGAGCAAGTCGCGGGTGACTTCGAGCGTCGCGCTGCTCGACAGGCTGACCACGCCTTGTGGCGGCGGCGCGTCGGCCGACCAAGCGAGCGGGACCGCAAAGGCGACGCTCAGGGCAAGGGCGTGGCGGGTGACGAGGGACGACATGGTTTGATTTCCTCCGGGTGGGCTCGGGCGGCGCGCTGGCCGGATTGCCGGGCGCGCGATCGATGCAGGCTTATACGTTCGAGACACCGCAAATGGGGTGAACGGCGCTCTGAACGCAGTTGTAACAGCTGGTCAGAGGTGCCGAAAAGCGCCCTCTTTCGTGTCCAAAATCCCGGTTGTTACACATTTGGAGCTCATTGCATGACCGCTGTTGCCAATCCGCGCCCGGACCGGATCGTCGTTGTCGACGACGACGCCCGCATCCGCGACCTGCTGCGCCGCTACCTGACGCAAGAAGGCTTTGAGGTGCTGCTGGCCGAAGACGCGAAGGCCTTGAACCGCCTGCTGATCCGCGAAACCGTGCACCTGATCGTGCTCGACTTGATGCTGCCGGGCGAAGACGGCCTGTCGATCTGCCGGCGCCTGCGCGCCGCGAACGACCTGACGCCGATCATTATGCTGACGGCGAAGGTGGAAGACGTCGACCGCATCGTCGGCCTCGAAGTCGGCGCCGACGACTACCTGCCGAAGCCCTTCAACCCGCGCGAGTTGCTGGCCCGCATCCACGCCGTGCTGCGCCGCCGCCCGACGCTCGAAGCGCCCGGCGCCCCGGCGCTCGAAGCACAGACGGTCAGCTTTGGCCCGTTCGAGTTCGACCTCGCATTGCGTCGGTTGTCGAAGGAAGGCGAGCAGATCGCACTGACGACCGGCGAGTTCTCGATGCTGAAGGCACTGGTGCGGCACCCGCGCCAGCCGCTCTCGCGCGACAAGCTCGCGCAGCTCGCCCGCGGCCGCGAGTTCGAGCCCTTCGACCGCAGCCTCGATGTGCAGATCTCGCGCCTGCGCAAGATGATCGAGCCCGACCCGGCGCAGCCGCGCTACATCCAGACGGTCTGGGGCGTGGGCTACGTGTTCGTCCCCGACGGCACGAGCTGATGCGATGACAGCCCCTCGGCCGACGAGTCCGCCGGCCGATCCCCCCGCGGGGACGCGGGCCGGCCAAGGGCCTTGGAGTGGGCCTCTTCGCGGCCCATGGCGGCCCAGCGCTCGGCCCGTACCGCCCTGCAACATCCAGCACGGCGTCGGCTCCCTCGGGAGCCGTTTTTGTCTGGTAGCCTGATCGCTCAATGAAGCCCAAGAAAGTCGCCCTCAGTCTGTTCTGGCGCACCTTCGTGTTGATCGCATTGTTGCTCGTCAGCGGCGTGTTCGCGTGGACGCAAACTTTCCGCGCGCTCGAGTTCGAGCCGCGTGCCACCCAGCAGGCGCAGCAGATCGCGAGCTTGGTGAAGCTGGCCCGCGCCGCCCTGCTGTCGAGCGACGGCATCAACCGTGTCGCGTTGATCAAGGGCATTTCGAACCAGGAATCGCTGAAGCTTGCGCCGCGCGAACCGGCCGACAAGTGGGAGCCGTACGAGGTCGACCGCGTTTCGCGTGCGATCGGCCAGCAGCTGCGCAGCGAGCTCGGGACGGACACCCAGGTGGCCAGCGCGGTCAACGGCTCCCAAGGGTTGTGGGTCGGGTTCTCGATCGAAAAGGATCCGTTCTGGCTGCAGGTCGACCCGACACGCGCCGGGCCGGTGCTCTGGAGCACGCTGACCCTGTGGGTGAGCATGGCGCTGCTCGCCACCGTGCTCGGTTCGGCCGCGATCGCGCGTCTGATCAACCAGCCCTTGAAAGAGCTCTCGTTCGCCGCCAGCCGGATCCGCGAAGGCGAGTTCGATTCGCGGCTCGACGAGAACACGCTGACGGCCGAGATCCGCCAGGTGAACATGGGCTTCAACCGGATGGCGCGCGAACTCGCGAAGGTCGAACAGGACCGGGCCGTGATGCTCGCCGGCATCTCGCACGACCTGCGCACGCCGCTGGCGCGCCTGCGCCTCGAAGCCGAGATGAGCGTGCACGATGAAGAGGCCAAGTCGAACATGGCGCTCGACATCGACCAGCTCGACGCGATCATCGACAAGTTCATGGACTACGCCCGCCCCGGCGAGACCCGGCTGATGCCGGTGCACCTGAGCGGCGTGGTCGATCGCGAGATGGCGGCGTTCCGCGACACGAGCCAGATTCGCATCGTCTCGCGCGTCGCGATCGACACCAAGGTGATGGCCGACGACATCGAACTCGGCCGCGTGCTGCAGAACCTGTTCGAGAACGCGCGCCACTACGGCCGCTCGACCGACACCGGGATCGCGCGCGTGCACGTGAGCTACGCGCGCACCGGGCCGTGGGTGATCCTGACCGTGCGCGACTTCGGCCAAGGCGCCGATCCGAAGAAGCTCGCGCAACTGACCACGCCGTTCTTCCGCGGCGATGCGGCCCGCACCGCGGCGACCGGCGCGGGGCTGGGGCTGGCGATCGTCGACAAGGCGGTGCAGCGCATGGGCGGTACCTTCGAGCTCGTCAACGCGCCCGACGGCGGGTTGATGGCGCACATCCGGCTGAAGAAGGCGCCTTGAGGCATGCTTCGTGCTGATCGCGCAGGCTTTCGCCACGTCAAAGGACACACCATGCGCCTGATGCTCACCGCGTCGTTCGTTGCCACGTTACTCGCTGCGCCATTGATTTCCGTCGCGCAAGAGGCGCCGATCAAGGTCAAGGTCTTCGTCGGCGCGATGTTTGAGATCGGCAAGAACACGGGCGACCGCGCCGGCGAGTTCCAGCACTGGTACGAGCGCTACTGGATGAAGGACACGAAGGAGGTCACCGTGCGCGGCGCGTTGAACCCCGTGTACTGCAACGCCGACGGCGTCTGCGGCTCGGTGCTGGGCATGGGGAAGGTGAGTTCGTCGGCCTCGGTTCAGGCGATCATGCTGAATCCGCGCTTCGATTTCTCGCAGGCCTACTTCGTGATCTCCGGCGTGGCCGGCACGCCGCCGCAGCGCGGCACGATCGGCGAGGTCAGCTGGGGCACTTGGGTGCTCGACTACGACCTCGGCCACCGCTGGGCACCTGAAGAGAACACGCCCGGCGCGCCGACCTTCATGCCGCGCAAGGGCTACGAGACGCTGCGGCGTTTCGAGCTCAATCCGCAACTCGTCGCGTGGGCGATGAAGCTCTCGTCCGACACGCCGCTGAAAGACTCCGATTCGGCGCGCGCCTACCGCACCCGCTACCCGGATGCTGCGGCGCGGCGTGCTCCCTTCGTCGGCACCGGAACCCACATGACCGGCGACACCTTCTTCCACGGTCCGGGCATGTCGGCGCAGGCGCAGTACATCGCCAAGCTCTACGGCGCGGACGACTACGTCATCACCGAGATGGAAGCCGCGGCGATCACGCTGGTGATCAAGCGGCTGCAAGGCTCGGACCGCGTGATGAGCTTGCGCGGTGCGGTGAACTTTGACCAAGGCAACCCGAAAGAGACGACCCTGCAGCATCTCGACCCGGCGCCGGGCGAGACCGCGGGCGGATTTGCCGAGACGGTCGAGAACGTCGAGCTGGTCGGTTCACGCGTCGTCGATCACATCGTCGCGAACTGGCAGCGATGGCAAGCCGGCGTACCGCCGCTGAAGCCTTGAACTGGCGTACCGAACTGGCCGACTTTGGCCGCTTCGTGCGCGCGCCGCGGCGGATGCGCGGACGCTGCGCCGAGGGCGCGCCGTGGATCCGGCGGCTGCTGCTCATCGCCATGCTGACGCTCGCCGTCAGCTTGCTGATCGACACGGCCACGCAGCCGCTGGCGCGCTGGGCAGGTGTCCAAGACGAACTGCCCGATCGCATCACGGGCCGTTTCATGTTCGCAGCGTTGATCTTCGCCCCGATCAGCGAGGAGTTGCTGTTCCGGGCCGGGCTTCGTCAAGCCCTGTACGCGCTGGCAATCGGCCCTGCGCTGATCCTGCTTTTCGTCGCACCGTGGGTCGAGACGACTTTTCTTGCATTGGCCGCCTGGGCATTGCTGGCCCTGCTGGCGAACCGATTGCTCGTGTGGCGCCGCTTCGCCCGGCCGGGTGCGCGCTTCGCCTTCGGGCGCCGCTTCGTCAGGCACTTCGCGTGGGTGTTTTGGGCCTATGCCCTGGCGTTCGCGCTGGTGCACATCGGCAACTACGGCTGGCGCTGGCCGCGCGGCAGCATCGTGCCGCTCATGGTGCTGCCGCAATTGCTGATCGGCATCAGCCTCGGCTACCTGCGCGTGCGGGACGCGCTGCGCAGCAGCATGCTGCTGCATTTCATCGTCAACAGCGTCGGGGTCGCCCTGATGGTGACGTGACCGCAGGCATGAGCCGCCGGCCTACACACCGCGCCACAGCATGCACACGGCACGCGCCTCGATCGCCTCGCCGTGCCCGACCGGCCCCATGTTCTCGGCCGTCTTGGCCTTCACACTGACCTGATCGACCGCGACCGCGAGCGCCGACGCCACGCGCTGGCGCATCGCCAGAATGTGCGGCGCCAGCTTCGGCGCCTGCGCGATGACCGTGCTGTCGACGTTGCCGATCAGCCAACCTGCCGCGCGCACGCGGCGTGCCGCCTCGGCGAGCAATGCGAGCGAGTCGGCGCCCTTGTACTGCGTGTCGGTGTCGGGAAAGTGGAAGCCGATGTCGCCCATCGCCGCAGCGCCGAACAGCGCATCGGTGATCGCGTGGCACAGCGCATCGGCGTCCGAGTGCCCCATCAGCCCGTGCGTGTGCGGAATCTCCACGCCACCGAGCACCAACCTACGGCCGGTGACCAGCGCGTGCGTGTCCCAGCCTTCGCCGATGCGCCACAGGGGCGGCTTGATCCTGGGTGCGTTCATGACGACACCCCGCTCGCCAGGCGCGACGAGCGCCCCTCCGGGAGGGTCGGGCCTTGCTTGGGGCGGCCCGGCGCGGCGGCCCACTCGTTCGGGAACTTCATGTGCGGGTTCTCAGAAGTCGGCCCGCGAGGTCGAAATCGGCAGGCCAGGTGATCTTGAAATTTTCCATCGAGCACGCGACCAGTTTCGGCGCGTGGCCGAGCGCCTCGATCGCACTCGCTTCGTCGGTGACGCTCGCACCGGCATGGTTGAGTGCCTCGCGCAACATGCCGATGCGGAACATCTGCGGCGTCTGCGCCTGCCACTTCGCGCGGCGATCGATCGTGGCCTCGACGCGGCCATCGTGCGCCGACTTCAGGGTGTCGGCGAGCGGCAGCGCGAGCAGGCCGCCGATGGGGTCGTCGAGGCAGGCGTCGATCAGTGCGTCGATCCATTCGCGGCGCACGAGGCAGCGCGCGGCGTCGTGCACCAGCACCCAGTCGTGGGCGCGCGCGCCGCGGGCCAGCAGCGCGTCGAGCCCGTTGCGGACGGTTTCAGCGCGCGTCGCACCGCCGCAATCCGCGACGGCCGCACGGCTGCCTGCGAAGTGCGAGGCGGCCGGCGTTTCGCCCGGGGC
>JANXVK010000610.1 GCA_025351675.1 Rhizobacter sp. | reverse complement strand
CGATCGTCGGCATCGCCTCGCGCCTTAGTTATCCAGAAAGCTCCGCAGCTTGCGGCTTCGGCTCGGGTGCTTCAGCTTCCGCAGCGCCTTGGCCTCGATCTGGCGGATGCGCTCGCGCGTCACGTCGAACTGCTTGCCGACTTCTTCCAGCGTGTGGTCGGTGCTCATCTCGATGCCGAAGCGCATGCGCAGCACTTTCGCCTCGCGCGGCGTCAGGCTGTCGAGGATGTCTTTCACCACATCGCGCAGGCCGGCCTGCATCGCGGCCTCGATAGGCGCGGTGTTGTTGGTGTCCTCGATGAAGTCGCCCAGGTGCGAGTCGTCGTCGTCGCCGATGGGGGTCTCCATCGAGATCGGCTCCTTGGCGATCTTCATGATCTTGCGGATCTTGTCTTCCGGGATCTCCATCTTTTCGGCCAGCGTCGGCGCATCGGGCTCGAAGCCGAACTCCTGCAGGTGCTGGCGGCTCAGGCGGTTCATCTTGTTGATCGTCTCGATCATGTGAACCGGGATGCGGATCGTGCGCGCCTGGTCGGCGATCGAGCGTGTGATCGCTTGGCGGATCCACCAAGTCGCGTAGGTCGAGAACTTGTAGCCGCGGCGGTATTCGAACTTGTCGACCGCCTTCATCAGGCCGATGTTGCCCTCTTGAATCAGATCGAGGAACTGCAGGCCGCGGTTGGTGTACTTCTTCGCGATCGAGATCACGAGGCGCAAGTTGGCCTCGATCATTTCCTTCTTCGCGTCGCGGCTGGCCTTCTCGCCTTCGTTCATGCGCTTGTTGATGCGCTTGAGGTCGTCGAGCGGGACGACCGCGCGCGCCTGCTGGTCGGTCAGCTTCTTCTGCAACTCCTGCACCGGCGGCAGGTTGCGCGCGAGGATGGCGCTGTAGGCCTTGCCGGCTGCGGCTTCCTTTTCGGCCCACTTCAGGTTCAGAAGGTTCGGCGGGAAGTGCTTGATGAAGTATTCCTGCGGCATGCCGCACTTGTCGACCAGGATCTTGCGCAGCTCGCGCTCGTAGCGGCGCACGTCGTCGACCTGCGAGCGCAGGATGGCGCACAGCTTCTCGATCGTCTTGACCGTGAAGCGGATCGTCATCAGCTCGCTGCTGATCGCCTGCTGGGCCTTGTTGTACGAGGGCGACTGGTAGCCGTCCTTCTCGAAGGCCTTGCGCATCTTGTCGAAGTTGATGCGCAGCGCCTCGAACTTTGCGAGCGCCGAGACCTTCAGCTCTTCGAGCTTCTTGGTCAGCGCCTTGCTGCCGCCCTGACCGTCGTCGTCGTCTTCTTCGTCGAAGAAGTCGACGTCTTCCTCGGCCACGTAGTCGTCGGCCTCGTCTTCGGTGACGAAGCCGTCGACCGCTTCGGAGATCTTCATGTCGCCCGAGCCGATGCGGTCGGCGTAGCTCAGGATCTCGGCGATCGTCGTCGGCGAGGCGCTGATCGCGTACATCATCGCCTGCAGGCCGCCTTCGATGCGCTTGGCGATCTCGATTTCGCCTTCACGCGTGAGGAGCTCGACCGTGCCCATTTCGCGCATGTACATGCGCACCGGGTCGGTCGTGCGGCCGAACTCGGAATCGACGGTGGACAGCGCGGCTTCGGCGGCTTCTTCGGCCTCTTCCTCGGTCGCAGTGGTCGCACCGCCGCCGGCGATCAGGAGCGTCGCCGCATCGGGCGCCTGCTCGTAGACGGCGATGCCCATGTCATTGAGCATCGAGACGATGGCCTCGAGGATCTCCGCGTCGACCAGCTTTTCAGGCAGGTGGTCGTTGATTTCCTGGTGCGTCAGGAAACCGCGCGTCTTGCCCATCTTGATGAGGGTCTTGAGCTCGGAGCGGCGCTTGGTCGCCTCCTCCTCGGTCAGCGCGGTTTCTTCGAGGCCGAACTCGCGCATCAGCGCGCGCTCTTTCGCGCGCGACACCTTCATGCGCAGCGGCTTGGCCTTGACTTTGGTTTCGTCGACCGCAGTCTCGACTTCGGGCTCGCCTTCGAGGTCGGCCTCAAGGTCCGACAGGTCAACGTCGTTGTCTTCCGACTTCTTCGCCTTCTCTTTCAACTTGTCGTCGACCTTGGGCTTGCGGCCCGGCTTGCCTTTTACGACCACCTCGACGGCCTTGGCAGCAGGCTTCGCGGCCTTCCTGGTGGTGTCGTCGGCTTTCGCCTTGACGGCGGTTTTCGTGGCGGGCGCGGCCTTGGTGGCCGGGGCAGGGGCGCTCTTCCTCGCGGTCATGCGGATCCTTGGATGGTCTTGGGCCGGCGCGGCGGTGGCCCGGCCGTTGAATTGCGCCCGGTGCGGCGCAATTCAAGTGAGGCGGATGCGGGGCTCGATCGGCTCAGCACCGATCGGTTGCAAGCGGGCAGGCTCGGGCGAACATTTGGTGTGCAGTCCTTGCGGGAGAGGGTGGCCTGTGAACCCGCAATGGGGACCCTGTATCAGAGGGTGGCCGGGGCCCGGAGGTGCTGCTGTCGCCGTGGTGTCGAGCATGACGCGCTCGCGTCAGTGGGGGATTATACCGCCACTCCCACCTTCAGCTGCCTTTGCAGCCGCATCAGTTCAGCATGTCGCGTCAGCGTGTCGGGTGACTGAACGCCCGACTTGACCAGCAATTCGAGTTCGTCCTCGACCGACTTGAGGCGCAGTTTTCCGAGGACGAACACGAGTTCCTGTTGCAGATCGGTTTGTGGCTCGGGGTCATGGAACGCGGTGATGCGATCCAGCACCGCGCCCGCGCCATCGACCGCCACGGCGCGGTCGCGCAGTTCCTGAAGCAGCGCGGCCGGTGCGATCGCGCCATGGTCGTCCAGCGAGCGCTCGATGCAGCCGAAGAACAGGCCATACGGATCCGCTTGGCCCGCCAGCATGTCGTGAGACTCGCCATCGAGGTGCGCCCACAGCTCGCTGCGGTGGAGCAGCAGCCAGATCGCGCGATCGAGCAGGTTGGCCGCGCCTTTGCTGACGCGGCCGGCCCGGCGTGCGGGCGCGCGCCAGGCGTTCGCACCTTCGCGCGCCGCGGGCCGCGCCGCGGCGTGGCCCCACTGGCGCAGCAGCTGATCGACATCGTCGCGTGCGGCCTCGGCGATGTCGGCGAGCAGTTGCCGCTTCAGCGTGCCGTCGGGCAGCGCGCTCCACAGCGGCTTCGCGTTCGCCAGCATGTGGGCGCGGCCCTCGGCGGTGGCCAAATCGCAGCCTTCGCCGGCGGCCTCGATCAGCTGGCGCGACAGCGGCACCGCCTGCGCGACGCATTGCTCGAACGCCGCCGCGCCGAACTCACGCACGTACGAATCCGGGTCGTGCTCGGCTGGCAGGAACAGGAAGCGGATCGTGCGCGTGTCGCTCGCATGCGGCAGGCTCGCTTCGAGCGCGCGGCCCGCCGCGCGGCGGCCGGCCTTGTCGCCGTCGAAGCTGAACACGACCGATTCGGTGAAGCGGAACAGCTTCTGCAGGTGATCCGGCGTGCAGGCCGTGCCGAGCGTCGCGACCGCGTTGCCGAAGCCCGATTGCGCGAGCGCGACCACGTCCATGTAGCCTTCGACGACGAGCGCGTAGCCGCGCTGGCGGATTGCCGCGCGGCCCTCGAACAAGCCGTACAGCTCGCGCCCCTTGCTGAACACCGGTGTCTCGGGCGAGTTCAGATACTTCGGCTCGCCGCGGTCGAGCACGCGGCCGCCGAAGCCGATCACGTCGCCTTGGACCGACTTGATCGGAAACATGATCCGGTCGCGGAACCGGTCGTAGCGTTTCCGGTCGGCTTCGTCGGTCGAGCCGTCTTCACCGTCCTTCGCGATCACCATGCCGCTCTCTTCGAGCAGGGGGTCGTCGTAGCTCGGGAACACGCTCGCGAGGCTGCGCCAGCCTTCCGGCGCGTAGCCGAGGCCGAACTGGGCTGCGATCTCGCCGCTCAACCCACGGCCCTTCAGGTAGTCGACGGCGCGCGGGCTCTGCTTCAACTGTTTGCGATAGGCGTCGGCCGCTTTCGCGAGCACCTCGGTCAGGGTCGAGCGGCGCTGCTTCTGCGCGGCCGCCTGCTCGCGCTCGGCCGGCGAGCTGTCTTCCTCGGGCACCTGCAGGCCAACCTGCTGCGCCAGATCCTTCACCGCATCGATGAAGGTCATGCCGCTGTATTCGGTCAGGAAGCGGATCGCGTCGCCGTTCGCGCCGCAGCCGAAGCAGTGATAGAACTGCTTGCTCGGG
>JANXVK010000210.1 GCA_025351675.1 Rhizobacter sp. | reverse complement strand
AGGTCAGCGCCGAACTGCAGCGCATCGTCGCCGACTGCGACCTGATCGTCGGCACCGAGGAAGAGATCCGCGTCGCCGGCGCCGAGCACGTTGAACACCTCGACCGGGAAGCCGGGTCCGGTCAGGCCGTCGTCGACGCTGTGGGGAATGGCGCCGTCGAACACCACGCAGCCCATTGGGCCACGCTTCATCACGAGGGTTGCGTCGGTCAGCGCGCGCAGCCGCTTCAATGCGTCGAGTGCGTCGGCCTCGCCACCGGCGATGCGGATCTCTTCCTCGGTGCCGACGATCAGGTCGCAGTCGGCGACGATGCGCTGCAGTTCGGCGCTGACCTCGGCCGAGGCGACGTAGCGTTGTTCGCCGAGGCCCGGGCTCGTCAGGCCCCACAGCACCGGGCGGTAGTCGATGTCGAGCACGATGCGCGTGCCGGCAGCCTTCGCACACTCGATCGCCTTGCGGCACGCCGCCAGCGTGCCGGGCTGCGACAGGTGCGTGCCCGACAGCAGCAGCGCGCCGGCCGACGCGATGAACGATGCGTCGACATCGGTCACGTCGATCGCCATGTCGGCGCACTGGTCGCGGTAGAACAGCAGGGGGAAGGTCTCGCGGTCGCGGATGCCGAGGAAGACCAGCGCGGTCAGCCGCTTCGGGTCGGTGCGCACCTGGCTCACGTCGACGCCCTCGGCCGCGAGGCGCTCGCGCACGAAGCGGCCGTGGTGCTCGTCGCCGACGCGCGTGAGCATGGCGGGCTTGAGCCCGAGCCGCGCAACGCCGACCGAGGTGTTCGCCGGCGAGCCGCCGAGGTACTTCGCGAACGAGCGCATGTCTTCGAGCCGGCCGCCGATCTGCTCGCCGTACAGGTCGACCGCCGCGCGGCCCATGCAGACGATGTCGATCGGTCGAGGAATGACCGCCCTCCGACCGACGGGTGCGTCGGTCGATCCCCAGAGGAGATGCGGGCCCGCGTGGGAGCCGCCCGGCGCTGGTCCCGTTGACGTCATTTGTGTTGCCCCTTGCGTATCGCTTTCGGTTTGCCCGCCGCTGCGGCGATCTCGTGCCCGGTGCAGACCACCAGTGCCTGCGCCAAGCACATCGGGCCCACCAGCGAGCGGAACGGCTGGGTCGAGTCGTCGCCGAGCACGAAGCACACGTCGGCGGCAGGCCGCAACGGCGACAGCGGACTGTCGGTGATCGCGACCACGCTGACGCCGCGCTCGCGGCAGGCCGTGGCCATCTCGATCACCTGCGGCGAGTAGTTGCGAAAGCTCGCGACCAGCAGCGCATCGCCCTTGACGATGCCGTGCGCGAAGTCGCCGAGCATGCCGCCGACACCGGCCAGCAACTGGGTGCGGAGCTCCAGCTGATTCAGCGCGTACGCGAGGTAGTACGCGACCGGGAACGCGCGGCGCTGCGCGAGCACGTGGATCTGTGGAGCGCGCGCCAGCACACGCGCGCCAGCGGCCATCTGGGCGGGTGGCACGTTCTCTTCGAGCTGGCGAAGCTCGCTGATCGCCTTGCCGACGAAGCCGTGCAGCACGTCGTCGCCGCGCGCCTCGCTGACACGCGGCCCACGCCGCAGCTGCTCGATGCGCTCGCGGTACGGCGTGGAGCGCTCGACCAAGTGGCTCTGGAACACCTGCTGCATCTGCGTGAAACCGCTGAAGCCAAGCGCGTTCGCGAAGCGGATCATCGAGGAAGGTTGCACGCCATTCGTCTGCGCCACCGCCGCGACGGTGCCCAGCGCCAGATCGTGCGGCTTGTCGAGCGCGAAGCGGGCCAGACGCTGCAGCTGCGGCGAGAGCGTGGGGTACGCCTGCGCGATCGCTTCTTTCAGTTCGTCGAATGTGGTGGCGGGTGCGGTCATGGCATGGGGTGAGAACAGAATCGAATAAATATTCGTGCGCGTTTAAATAATAGAACGTACATTTCTTCCTGTCCATTTCTTTTTTTCAAACCTGTCGTTCAAACCTTCTTTCACACGTCATGCAAACCGCTCCCGATCGCGCCGCGTTGCTGCCGGTGCCGCTGTTGATCTTGCTGGGGGTCTTGGCCAGCACGCCGTTGTGGCTCGCGCAGGTCGGGCTCTACCAGTACCTCGCGCTCGAGGTGATGATCTGGATGCTGTTCGCGCTGGGCTACAACCTGATGCTCGGCTACACCGGCCTGCCATCGTTCGGACACGGCGCGTTCTTCGGTGTCGGTGCCTACGCGTTCGGGCTGTTGCAACAGCGCGTCTGGGGCAACCTGTGGTTCGATCTGGGCGGCGCGGTTCTCGCCACTGCGGTGGCGGCGGCGCTGGTCGGGCTGTGCGTCTCGCACAAGCGCGGCATCTACTTCGCGCTGCTGACGATCGCGTTCGGTCAGGTGTTCTGGTTCGTCTCGATCAAGTGGCACAGCGTGACCGGCGGCGAAGACGGCTTGCTCAATATCCGCCGGCCGGTGCTCGACCTCGGCGTCGCGGCGTTCGACCTGAAGAGCAACGACGCGCTGTTCTACTTCTGCCTCGCGCTGTTCGCCGTGGTCGTGATGGCGCTGTGGCGGCTCGTGCATTCGCCGTTCGGCCGCATCCTCAGTGCGATCAAGCAGAACGAGTTGCGCGCCGCGTTCGTCGGCCACAACGTCTGGCTCTACAAGTGGGTGAGCTTCACGATCGCCTCCGGCGTGGCCGGGCTCGCTGGCGCGATGTTCGCGATGGCCCAGCAGTCCGCCTACCCGAACGTGATGAGCCTGCACTCGTCGGGCTTCGTCGTGATGATGGTGCTGGTCGGCGGCGGGCTGGTGAGCTTCTGGGGGCCGGCGATCGGTGCCCTCTTCTTCATACTTGCCCGCGACGTGCTCGGCGCCACCACCGAGACCTGGCTGCTCTGGTACGGCCTGCTGTTCGTCGTGCTCGTGATGTGGAAGCCCGAAGGCATCGCCGGCATCTGGCAGGCCGCGATGCAACGCCGCCGCAACACCACGCCGGCCGCGTCGAACGCCGCCGCCGCACCTGCGCCCAAGGAGGCCCTGCATGGCCC
Organism: Rhizobacter sp.; assembly: GCA_025351675.1. GTDB lineage: Bacteria > Pseudomonadota > Gammaproteobacteria > Burkholderiales > Burkholderiaceae_C > LMDS01. The sequence goes on along the minus strand of JANXVK010000210.1, from coordinate 3,882 downwards.
TGTTTGAAGCCACCCACCTGCACAAGCGCTTCGGCGACCAGGTCGTGCTGCAAGACATCTCGCTGACCTTCGAGGAAGGCCAACTGCACGGCATCATGGGCCCGAACGGCGCCGGCAAGACGACCTGCTTCAACGTGCTGACCGGACGCTTCAAACCCGACCGCGGCACGGTGCGCTTCGCCGGTGAAGACATCACCGGCCTGGAGCCGCGCGAGATCGCACGCAAGGGCATCTCGCGCTCGTTCCAGGTGATGAACCTGTTCAACGATTACCACGCGCTCGACAACGTGCTGGTCGCGCTGCCGGCCGTGCGCGCGCAGGGCTTCAACCCGTGGCGCGATCTGCGCGCGAACACCGCGGCGGAGCAGCAGGCCGCGGCGATCCTGGCGCGCGTCGGTCTCGCGGGCAAGGAACGCGCGGTCGTCAGCGGGTTGTCGTACGGCGAACGCCGCGCGCTCGAGATCGCGGTCGCGCTGGCCGCGCAGCCGCGCCTGCTGTTCCTCGACGAGCCGACCGCCGGCCTCGGTGCCGAGGCCACCGCCCGCCTCGCCGATCTGGTCGACGAGCTGAAACGGCAGGTGACGATCGTGGTCATCGAGCACGACATGCGCTTCCTGTTCCGCCTCGCCGACCGGCTCTCGGTGATCCACTGGGGCCAGGTGATCGCGCAGGGCACGCCCGACCAGCTGCGCGACAACCCTTGGGTGCAGCGTTCCAACCTCGGCCAGCTCGCTGCACCCCGGATGCTTGATGGAGTGACCGCCTGATGCTCGCGCTCGACCACCTCCAGACCTACTACGGCGACACCCAGGTGCTGTTCGACGTGTCGCTGAAGATCGCGCCCGGCGAGGTCGTCGCGCTGCTCGGGCCGAACGGCGCCGGCAAGACGACCACCTTGCGCAGCGTGCTCGGCCTGACGCCGGCGCGCTCGGGCAAGGTCCGCTTCAACGGCCGCGAAGTGACGCGCCTGACGACCCACGAGATCGCCCGCATGGGCTTGGGCTGGGTGCCCGACGACCGGCGTATCTTCCCGACGCTCACGGTGGCACGCAACCTCGCGATCGCGCGCAAGAAGACCGCGTTCCGCGCTTGGCACGAGCGCGAGTGCTTCGAGATCTTCAGCGCGCTCGAGCACCTGATGCACCGCGAGTGCGAGAACCTCTCGGGCGGCGAGATGCAGATGGTGGCGATCTCGCGCGCGCTCGTCGGCGCGCCCGGCCTGGTGCTGTTCGACGAGCCGAGCCAGGGCCTCGCGCCCAAGGTCGTGCAGGACGTGATGAAGACCATCACGCGCCTCAAGCAGGAAGGCATCGCGGTGCTCGTGGTCGAGCAGAACGTGCAGAGCGCGCTCGCGGTCGCCGACCGCGTGTACGTGATGAACCGCGGCTGCATCGTTCACGAAGGGCCGGCCGCCGAGTTGCTGAACGACGCTGCCAAGCGCGCCCACCTGCTGGGGGTTTGACGAGATGGCGACGACACCTTTGCTCCACGTCGACCGGCTCGCGAAGCGCTACACGCGCGGCCTCGTCAACAAGCGCGTGACCTTCTCGCTCGAGGCCGACTTCACGGTCGACAAGCCCTGCGTCGTCGGTGTGATGGGGCCGAACGGTTCGGGCAAGACGACGCTGTTCGAGCTCATCACCGGCGGCAACCAGCCGAGCGCGGGCCGCGTGCTGGTGAACGGCCAGGACATCCACGCGGTGCGCTACCACGAGCGCGACCGGGTCGCGGTCCACTACCACCAGTCGTACCAGTTGCGCACCTTCAAGCGCACCAAGCCGGCGTTCATGATGGAGCGTGCCGCGACCGATTCGCCGCTGGTGCATCTGTTCGACGAGCCGCAGTTCAACACGCAGGACGGCTACATCGGCTTCATGCTCGACTTCTTTCGCGAGCTGCGCGCCGAGAACCGGCTGGTGTTCCTGTGCATGCACCCGAACGAGCCGTTCCATCTCGACATCCTGCGCGAAAGCTGCGACCGCTTTCTGTTCGTGCACAACGGCAGCGTCTCGCAGGCGGCATCGTTCGACGCGCTGGTCGAGTTGCCGCACGTGCGCGCCTACCTCGGCAAGCTCGCGCCCGAACCTACAGCGGCAACTCGGTGAAGTAGCGCCCGCCGTGGAAGATCAGCGGCTGCGCGCCGTCGCGCCAGGCGCAGCGCTCGACCTCGCCGACGAAGATGACGTGGTCGCCTTCTTCGTAGCGGCTGCGGTTGAAGCACTCGAACACCGCGGCCGAACCATCGAGGACAGGCGCGCCGCCGACGCCTTCGCTGAACGCGACGCCGTCGAACCGGTCGGCGGCCTTGCTCGCGAAACGCTCGGCCAGCGCATGCTGGTCGGCGCTGAGGATGTTGATCGCGTAGTGCGAGCCGCGCTCGAAGTGCGGCATCGAGCCGGCGCTGCGCGCCAGGCTCCACAACACCAGTGGCGGTTTCAGCGAGACCGAGTTGAACGAGTTGGCGGTCAGGCCGACCGGCGCGCCGTCGGCGCCGCGCGCGGTGACGATCGTCACGCCGGTGGCGAACATGCCGAGTGCCGCGCGGAAGTCGCGTGCCGAAAAGCCGGGCGCTGCGGCGCGAAGCGGGGGATTCATGAGCGCGATTGTCCGGCATTCGCCGCCACTACACTGGGTGTGTGGACCTGCTCGCCCGCCATCTCGTAAGCCACGCGTTCAACAACGCCTGGGCGAATCACCGCCTCCTCGGTGCCTGCGCACAGCTCACGCAGGCCGAGTTCGAGGCGCCGCGGACCGGCTTCTTCCCGTCGATCAAGGCGACGCTGAACCACACGCTGACGGTCGACTGGTACTACCTCGACGCGATCGAGCGTGGCCTCGCCGGACGCGCGCCGAACGACGCCTTCATGGCGTTCTACGAACCCGAGCAGCCGTTTGCGAGCTGCGCCGCGTTGCGGGTCGCGCAGCGCGAAAGCGACCGCCAGCTGATCGCGTTGTGCGAACCGCTCGACGCCGCGGCGCTTGCGACGGTCATCGCCGTGCCGCGCCTGGCCGGCCTCACGCACGAGCCGCTGCCGCGGCTGCTCGCGCACCTGTTCCAGCACCAGGTGCATCACCGCGGCCAGGCGCATGCGATGCTGTCGGGCACGGGTGTGGCGCCGCCGCAGCTCGACGAGTTCTTCTGCACCTGGGACGCGCCGCTGCGCGCCGACGACTTGCGTGCCCTCGGCTTCAGCGAAGCCGCGATCTGGCCCGCGGAATAAATCGGCCCCGCCCGCGTATACCCGACTGTGGACGCCCCGCCCGCCTTTCGTCAGCAGCTGCTCGGTGTGATCCCGCGCCTGCGCCGCTACGCGCGCTCGCTGGTGTTCGACACCAGCGCCGCCGACGATCTGGTCCAGACCGCGCTGGAGCGCGCGCTCAGCCACTGGCACCAGTTCGACCAGCGCCGCGACATCCTCGTCTGGACCCTGAGCATCGCCCACAACGCCCACATGGACGACCGGCGCCGCCACGCGCGCTCGGCCGTGGTCGAGCTCAGCGACGCGCGCGCCGCGATCGAGGAACGCCACGCCGGCGACACCCCCGACATCGGTCTGCGCCTGGACCTCGTCGCCGCACTGCAGCGCTTGCCGGTCGAGCAGCGCGAACCGCTGCTGCTGGTCACGCTCGAACAACTCTCGTATGCCGAATGCGCCGAGCTGCTGCGCGTGCCCGTCGGCACCGTGATGTCGCGCATCTCGCGCGCCCGCGTCGCCCTGCGCGCGCTGCTCGACGGTCGCGCGCCGGTCGGTGCTGCCGCGCAGACCCTGCGCCGCGTCGTCTGACCGACTCCTGGAACTGGCATGAACCCCGCCCCGATCGACGACCTCACGCTGCACGCCTGGCTCGACGGCGAACTCACACAAGAGCGCCGTGCCGAGG
>JANXVK010000663.1 GCA_025351675.1 Rhizobacter sp. | reverse complement strand
ACCGATGTGCTCGGCCGCCTGATCGGCCAGAAGCTCGGCACCGCGCTCGGCACGACGATCGTGATCGACAACCGCGGCGGTGCCGGCGGCAGCCTCGGCTCCGAGATCGCGGCCCGCGCCGCGCTCGACGGCTACACGCTGCTCGGTGGCACGATCAGCTCGCACGCGATCAACGTGAGCCTGTACCCGAAACTCGGCTACGACCCGATCAAGTCCTTCGTGCCGATCACCTTGATCGGCACGAATCCGGTCGTGCTGGTCGTCAACCAGGCGAGCCCGTACAAAACACTCGCCGACGTGGTCGCCGCCGCCAAGGCGAAGAAACCGCTGAACTCGGCCTCAGCCGGCAGGGGCACCTCGCAGCACCTGGCGTTGGAGCTGCTGAAGGCGAAGGCCGGCATCGAGATCACGCACATCCCGTACAAGGGCAGCGGCCCGGCGATCCAGGACGTGATGGCCGGCCAGGTCGACATGATGTTCGACACCACGGTCGTCGCCGGCCCGCACATCGAAAGCGGCAAGCTGCGCGCGCTCGCGGTGACCTCGGCGAAGCGGCTGTCGACGATGCCCAACGTGCCGACGGTGGCCGAGAGCGGCGTCGCCGGCCTGGCCGATTACGAGGTGATCTCGTGGCAGGCGATCTTCGCGCCGGCCGGCACGCCCAAACCCGTGGTCGACAAGCTGCACGCCGACATCGGCAAGATCCTGAAGGAGCCCGAGATGCAGGAGCGCGTCACCAAGCTCGGCATGCAGGGCTCGGAGATGACAATCGAGCAGATCGCGGCGTTCCAGAAGGCCGAGGTCGCGAAGTGGGCGGCCGTCATCAAGTCAGCCAATATCAAACTGGAGTGAACGGCATGCAGAAGATCGGTTTCATCGGCGCATCGGGATTGATGGGCCACGGGATGGCGAAAAACTTGCGCGCGAAAGGCCACCCGCTCGCGCTGACGGTGCACCGCAACCGGGAGCGGGTCGCCGATCTGCTCGCGGCCGGCGCAACCGAAGCGGCCTCGCCGGCAGCGCTCGCGCAGGCCTGCGAGATCGTGTTCATCTGCGTGACCGGCTCGCCGCAGGTCGAGGCGGCGGTGACGGGCGCGAACGGGCTGCTGTCGGCCGGCAAGCAGGGCTTGGTAATCGTCGACTGTTCGACCAGCGAGCCCGAATCCACGAACAAGCTGCGCGCGCAATGCGACGCCGCCGGCGTGAGCTTCATCGACGCGCCGCTCGCGCGCACGCCGGTCGAGGCCGAACTCGGCAAGCTGAACGTGATGGTCGGCGCGAGCGATGCGCACTTCGCGCTGTTGAAGCCGGTGCTCGCGGCCTTCGCCGAGAACGTCATCCACGTCGGTGGCCCCGGCGCCGGCCACACGATCAAGCTGCTCAACAACTTCATCGCGCAGGCGATCTGCACCGCCACCGCCGAGGCCTTCGCGACGGGCCAACGCGCGGGTGTCGACCTGAAGAAGCTGGTCGAGCTGGTGTCGGCCGGCGGGGTCAACTCGGGCCTGTTCCAGGCGATGGCCAAGACGCTCGACGGCGACATGAGCGGCCTGAAGTTCGAGCTCGACAACGCGCGCAAGGACTTGCGCTACTACACGCACCTGGCCGAGTCATTGAACGTGCCGTCGATCGTCGGCGAGGCGGTGCACCAGTCGCTCGCGATCGCGAGTGCGCTCGGGCACGGCCACAAGCACGTACCGGCGCTGGTCGAGGCGCAGGAGCAGCTGACCGGCGCGAAGATCATCCGCCGATGAAGGGTCGCGCCACGGGCGGCGGGCTCGTCTATTCGACCGACGCCGGTCGCATTTGCCCGGAGTGCCGGCAGCCGGTCAAAACATGCGTCTGCGGGCAGTCCGCGGTGCCGGCCGGCGACGGCATCGTGCGCGTCTCGCGCGAGACCAAAGGCCGCGCCGGCAAAGGCGTGACGCTGGTCAAGGGCCTCGCGCTCGATGCCGCGGCGCTCGCGGCGCTGGGCAAGCAGCTGAAGGCGGCCTGCGGGTCTGGCGGCACCGTGAAAGACGGCGTCATCGAGATTCAGGGCGATCACGTGGAACGCGTGGTCGAGCTGTTGAAGAAGGACGGCCGGAGCGTCAAGCGCGCGGGCGGATGACACCATTGCGGCGGCGTGCGGCGTGCGGCTGGCGTCGGCTTCGGACGCCTCGGCGGACACGCTGGAAGCTCTCGCAGTCAGCGCTGCACCGCCCGGCGTTACACGGTTTGTGCGTGCGGGTCGAGCGCCCGGACCCAGCCGAGGCAGTTGGGCGGGCAGGACGTGGCAACGTTGTTGAAGCGGTGCATCCATGCCTGAATCGGCCGGGGTATCGGTGCGCCGGTCCTCGCGACCTTGGACTACGCCAATGGCAGGCGTTTTGCGCGCACCATCGTCGCCTCGCCCGGCTCGCTGCGGAATCCTCTTGCCGACGATGATTTGCGCGAGAGGTGGCGCGATTGCATTGGCCGCGGGCTGCCAGGGATGCCGTCCGAGTGCGGCGAAAGCCTGTTCGACGCCGAGTTGAAGTTCGATGACCAGCCAGATGCTGGCGCTTGGCTGACCACCCTGCGCTGACTGCGCGACGCGTTGTCGTCGATCGCGCCGCTACCTACACCAAGGAAACGCTGGCTTCCTTCAGCACCCGCAGCACGAAATGCAACTTGCTGTGGCGAAGGCCCGGGATCTTGTAGAACTTCTCGCGCAGCAGTCGCGCGTGTCGCGAACCGCGATGCGGATGTAGAAGTCGCAGTCCCCGGAGACCAGGTAGGTCTCGAGGACCTCGGGGATCGTGGCCAGCACGCGACCGAACTCGTACAGGGTCTCGTCGTTGTGATGCTGGGGAGCGCGCCGCGTGTCCGAACCGACGGAGCTGGCGAGTGCGCTCGACGAACGCGTCGACCACGCAGGCCCGTTCTTTCTCGATGTTCGCGTCGCGGCACAGAAAAGCTGCTTCCCGATGATTCCCGCGGGCAGTGGTCATCACCGGATGATGCGGTCCGAAGCGATTGGTACGACGAGCTATGCCCAGAGCCCGAGCCGCCGTACTTCAATCGCCCGCAAGTTTGCTGCGAGAGGCGCTGAATTTTTAGCGCTCGCCCCTCCGTCAGTCGGGCTCCGCGCAGCCCCGAACGGTGCGCAGAGCCAAAACGTGACGTCAACCGGCCGCGCAATCCCGTCAACGCATGTTCTACATCGCACTCTCTTGTTCCGCCGGCCGAGCCGGAAGGCCAGGCGCTGATCCGGCGGTCGAGGTTTTCACGAACTTTCGCTGTGCTTGGTGGCCACCGTTTATCGGGCTCCATGCAAGGCGATTGCGAACTCCACAGGCTCCGACAAATCCGTGGCCTCAATGATGAACGAGGCTCCCAAAACTCGACCCGGCAGCTGCGCTGAGGAAACGTATTCGCCAGCTTGCCTGCGACTCGCACCTCGTCTTGGTCGAGCGCCTTTCGACCGGAACCCACGGCGTCCAGTAAGCGGGTCCGGTTGGCGGTGTTTGGTCCAATCCGTGAGATCGATCCCTACAATGTCGGCGCAAGCGCTTGCGGGCAAGGTGGACAGTGACGTCCGACGCGTCATCGTTCTTGGGATAACTCAGTGAATCACGGGGCACACGCACCATGAAGCTCTCGTTCCAAATCATCGATACGGCGATGCCGTGTTTCGTCGCGGTCGATATCGATTCGCTCGTCGTGGCCGGCTGGGCTGGGCGCGACGTCGAAGCCATTGAGCATCACATCCAGGAGCTTGCGGACTTGGGCGTGCCACGTCCGAGCGCCTACCCGTTGTACTACCGCGTTGCCGCCGCCCAGCTAACCCAAGCGCCGATGATTCAAGTGCTGGGCACGGATTCGTCGGGTGAAGCCGAAGTCTTTATGTTTGCCACAGGCAGTGAAATATTCGTGAGCCTGGTTTCCGACCACACCGACCGCCGCCTCGAAGCTCAGAGTGTCGCCATCTCGAAGCAGGTGTGCGCAAAGCCGGTGGCGGCCAGCGCCTGGCGCTTCGCCGATGTGGCGGCGCATTGGGACGACCTGATCCTGCGCTCGACGATCGAGGAAAACGGCGCGACGCTCACCTACCAGGAAGGCAGCCTCGCCGCCCTGCGCAGTCCCATCGAATTGATCGCCGGCTATTACCGCAGCATCGGTCTGGCCGGCAGCAGCCTTGCGATTGGTACGGCGATGAGCTGCGGCACACTCGCGGCGATCGGCGGCATCCGGTCGGCGCGATCGTTTGCCATGGAGCTGTTCGATCCGCACCGCGAATGCAGTCTTACCCATCGCTATTCGGTCGAAGCACTTGCCGTCGTCTCATGAGGCTCATCGCGTTTCACTGATCACCAGGGCGATCGCGCCATGAACGTTCGCTTCCTGGAGACTTTCGTGTGGCTGGCCCAGCTGCGAAACTTTCGCATGACCGCCGAAAAGCTTCACACGACGCAGGCCGCCGTGTCGAGCCGGATCGCCACACTCGAGCAGGATTTCGGTGTGCGTCTGTTCGATCGCGGCGCGCGCGACGTCACCTTGACGCTCGACGGCAGCAAGGCCCTCGTCTACGCGGTGCGGCTGGTTCGAACCATGCATGAAATGCGCGAGTGCATGGGCAATCGCAAGCTTTACGTCGGGACGGTCCGCATCGGCGTCATCGAGTCGATCATTCATTCCTGGTTTCCGCAATTCGTTGCTTCTGTCCACCAGAGCTACCCGCAGCTGGAGATCGAATTGACCGACGACACGACCATCCACCTGATCGACCAGTTTTCTCGCGGCAATCTCGATCTCGTATTGCAGACGGATTCGATCGTCGGCCCGATGGTGCAAAACCTGCCGTTGTGCGACCTTCCGCTGCGCTGGGTGGCCGCAACCCGTCTTGGCCTGCACAACGAGGCGCTGACGCTTGCCGACCTGGTGGCGTTTCCGATCCTGAGCTTCTCGCGAAACTCCGGCCCCCACAAGTTCATTGAACGGCTGTTCGACCATCACGTCGGCTCGCCGGTGCGCGTCTTCATCGTCGTGCCGCGTACGCCAATCCAGTCGCCCAGATCGAACTCGTTCAGCAGTGCCCACGCGGCTTCGCCAATCTCGTCGCGGCGGAAGTACAACTGAA
>JANXVK010000628.1 GCA_025351675.1 Rhizobacter sp. | reverse complement strand
GTGCCCAGACGATCCGGGCATTCTTGCTGGCCAACGCGACGGCTGCCACGTTGGGGTTGCGCCGCTCCAAGAGCTTGCACAACCAACTGCTCTTGTCGGCCTTTTTTTGCTGCGCTCTGAAGATCACCGATCTCGCGCCGTGAATCAGCAGGGTCCGCAAGTACGAGTCTCCCCTCTTGCTGATGTCCAGCAGTGTTGGCTTGCCACCGCTCGAATGTTGGCGAGGCACCAAGCCGAGCCAGGCTGCGAGCTGGCGACCGCCGTCGAAGTTCTTCGCGTCACCGATTGACGCAACCAGAGCGCTGGCTGTGATCGGACCGATGCCGGGAATCTTCTCGATCTTGCATCTGGCCTCACTGGCGCGGTGCCATGCCTTGATCTGAGCCTCGCGTTCAGCGACCTGCTTGTCGAACTCCTTGAGGTGATTCATCAACCGCTCCACCAGCAAACGGAATGATCCGGCAAGCCGCTTGGAAGCATCCTCGATCAGCTCCGGCACACGTTTTGCTAAGTTGGCAATGCCCTGCGGAATGATGAGGCCAAACTCTCCGAGAAGGCCGCGGATCTGATTCGCCTGAGCGACGCGCGCCTTGACGAAGCCTTGCCGGACGCGGTGCAACGCCGAGACCGACTGCTGCTCGATGTTCTTGACGGGAACGAACCGCATGTTCGGTCGCGCCACCGCTTCGCAGATCGCCTCAGCATCGGCCGCATCGTTCTTGTTGGTCTTCACATGGGGTTTGACGAACTGGGGCGCCATGAGCCGCACCGTGTGTCCCATTGCTTACGTTTCAAGCACGGACGGGCGCAGTGCATCAAGGGAGGTTCGCACCAGGTGCTGAACGACGAAGGGCCCATCACCTTGCACCGCGACTACCGGGATGCGGCCGAAGAGCTGTATGGGAAAAACTCCCAAAAGTGGGCAGCTTGATGAGATGGATGAAACGGCGCAGCAACGCGTGACAGGCGCCGAGCGCTGTGTTCGAGCGTTGTCACACCGGGATGATCCCGGCGCCGAATCATGCGCGTACGGCAACCCCGGCGATTCCCGCGACGAAGCGCGGCCACAACTCGACCGGCAGGTCGTGGCCCATGCCCGCGATCAGGTCGATCTCGGCGCCGGCGATCTTCGCAGCGAGGTCTTCGCCGGCCGCTACCGGCACCAGCGGATCGGCCTTGCCGTGAATGATTTGCGTCGGTTGCCTGATCTGCGCCAGCAAGGGCGAGCGGTTGCCGTCGGCCGCGATCGCGATCATCTGGCGCGCCGTGCCGGCGGGCCGGTACGAGCGCCGCACCGACATGCCCAAGCGCTCCTGCAGGTACGCCTCGGGCGCCGGGTAGCCGGGGCTGCCGATCAGCCGATAGAGCCTCACGTAGTGCTCGATGACGCTCTGCACGTTGTTCGCATCCGCGGGCCGCGAGATCAGCGCGCTGCGCACCTTCAGCGTCGGCCCCGGCAGCTTGCGCGAGCCGCTGCTGGTCATGATCAGCGTCAGGCTCTTGACTCGTTTCGGGTGCCGCACCGCGAGCTGTTGCGCGATCATGCCGCCCATCGAGGCGCCGCAGATGTGCGCGGATGCGATGCCCATCGCGTCGAGCAGCGCGGCCGTGTCATCGGCCATGTCGGCGACGGTGTACGGCGCCTTGATCTTCATGCCCAGCGCGAACTTGACCGACTCGATCGCAAGGTTGGGCACGCCGAGCTTGTCGAAGCGCTGGGAGAGCCCGATGTCGCGGTTGTCGAAGCGGATCACGCGAAAGCCGCGCGCCACCAGCATCGCGACAAAATCAGGATGCCACGCGACCAGCTGCATCCCCAGACCCATGATCAGCACCAGCGGTTCGCCGCCCGGTGAACCATGGTCTTCGACTTCGAGGGCGATGCCGTTGGCGGATATTTGCATGGTGTGTCTGTCGTTCAGGCCGAGGCCGCTGAATTGACTTGATTCGGGCCGACGCCGGTCTGAAAGAACCAGCGCCGCGCGCCGCTCGGTTCGAACGGCTTCCAGGAGCCCGGCGCCTGCGCGAGCCGGTCGGCGACTGCATACAACGCGAGCGGGTTCACACCCATGCCGGTGTGGCTGGCGCGCACCTCGATGTTCTCGACCTGCGGGCCCGGCTCGTTCAGGCTGCATTGCCACGCGACGATGCCGTCAGTGCGCGAGTAGATCGAGGTCGTCGGCACCGGCGGCGGCGTGCGCAGGCGCGCGATCATGGCTGGGTCGTGCGCCTTCTGGCCGCTCAGCATCTCGAAGATGCGCCACGCGTTGGTCGCACGCGGGTGGCCGGTGAACGGCGTGCCGAGCGTGATGACACAGCGCGTGTGCTCGGGCATTTCCTTGGCCATCTCGCGCGCATAGAGACCGCCAAGGCTCCAGCCGATCAGGCTGACGGGTTGGCCGTGTTTTTCAGCAAGTGCGCGCACGTCGGCCGCGCATTGGTTCAGCACGCCGTCGCGCGGGCCGAAGTTGAAGCCTTGGCCCCAGGCCTGCGTGACATAGCCGAGGCGATCGAGAAAACTGCGGAGCGGCGCTGTCGTGAAGTCGTTCGCGCCCATGCCGGGGAACACGAGCACCGGGTGGCCGTCACCTCTTGGCAAGCGGCGCAGCCAGGGTGTGGCCGCGACCATCGCGCCCAACTCCCAGAAGGCGCGGCCTTCGAGCATCATCAAAAAGGCGTTGGGGGGACGCAAGCCGTCTGTCGACGGGGTCGATCGTGCGGCGGCAGTTCTCGGGAGTCTGGGCATGCTGCTCGGAGGCAGTGACGATCGGCCCATGTTACCGGGCTGAGCGCGCCTTCTTTGGGGCGCCAGCCTTGGCCCGGGTTGTCGCTTTCGAGACAGACGTCGCGCTTGGCTCCGGCGGCTTCACAGCCTTCTTCGCCACTGCTCTCTTCACGATCGATTTCGCCGGCGGCGCCGCGATCGAGGCCATCTCGACACTGGCCGGCAGCGCTTGGAACTCGTCGAACGACGCCTGTACGTGGCGCGCGAGCTCGGCGACCTCGGGCATGGCTTCGCCGCACGCGATCAGCCCGAACTCGAGCGATTCGTCGTAGGTCTGCACCGTGATGTTCAGCGCCACACCGTGCACCACGATCGAGGTCGGATAGTTGGTCAGCATCCGCGCGCCGGCCATGTAGAGCGGCACGGTCGGGCCGGGCACGTTCGAGATGGTGACGTTCGCGATGGCTGGAATGCGATCGGCGACCCGCGCCTTCTCGTAGAGCGAACTCAGGCCGGCCATCAACCAAGGCACGCCGAGCGTGGGAAAGTCGCTCGGCATCAGGCTCTTCATCGCGCCCGTGTTGGCCTTCATCGCAGCGGTGGCGGCGAGCACGTGCGTGAGGCGCTTGGCCGGATCGGCGATGTGCGTGCCCAGGTTCACGAGCGTCATCGTGGCCTGGTTGTTCGACGATGCATCGCCCTTGGCTCGCGTCGAGATCGGAACCCCGGCGACCATCGACTTGCGCGGCAGCGGGCCGTGCTTCAGGAAGTTGCGGCGCAGCGCGCCGCTGCAGATCATCAGCACCGCATCGTTCAGGCTGGCCTTGTGATTGCGGCGCACGGCGTTGATCGCCGCCAACGGCAGGCTGATCGACGCGAACGCACGGGTGCTCGACACGGTCGTGTTCAGCCGCGTGCGCGGCGCGAGCGCAAGGTGGCTGACGCTCTTGCGCTTCGACGCGGCACCCTGCCCTTTGAGCCGCGACGTGGGTACATCGCGTAGCGCTTCGTGCCGCCGGGGCCGTCCTTCAGGCCGCTGAAGACGTGAAACTTCCACAACGGCCGGCTGCGGTCGAGCAGCACGGAGTGCAGCTTGCCGACCTTCGCTTCGAGCTCGGCCTGCCCGCTGCCCGATGTCGATTCAGGCAGCTTGATGCCGACGACGTGCTGCGCCAGATCGGGCTCGTCGTCGACCCACACCGGGTTGCTCAGGTTCAGCGGCATCTTCACGAGCTTCTGCCGCAGCGCCGGCGCAAGCACGAGGCGTGCGGCCATGTGCGCGCGCATGTCGGCGAGAAAGTCGCCCTTGTAGCCAGCCGGCAGCTCGAAGTTGTGAAGCGCGCCGACATGCATGGGCATCTGCGGCGTCTCCAGGTGGAGGAAGCTGGCGTCCAGACCGGGGAGCTGTTTCATGCGGCGATCCATGCGGGTGACGGCGCCGATGCTAGTGCGCGGCCTGGCGCGCGGCCCTGAGGGGAAGCCCTCTCCTGCGCGTCAGCGAGTGGCCTGGCGCAGTGCGACGGCTTCGTTCGCAGCGAGCGCGATCAGCACCATCGCGCCGCCGCCGAGCACGTGCACGGCGGGCGTTTCGCCGGCACCGAGCCAGGCCCACGCGACACCGAAGATCACTTCGAGCAGCGCGAGCAATGAGGCCTCGGGCGCACTCAGGTGCCGCGCCGCCGCCACCGACATCAGACACGGGATCGCGAGCTGCACGACACCGAGCAGCGCGAGCAGGCCGAGGTCGTGCGCCGAGGCCGCGAACGGCAGCGAGAACGGCAGGGTCAGCAGCGCCGACAACGCCGCGCCGATCAGCACCGCCGGCAGCAGGTCGACATCGGCGTTGCTGCGCGTGTGCTGGATCACGACCCAGTTCACCGCCGCCGCGATCGGCACCGCGAGCGCGATCAAGGTGCCGATGAGGTGCTGCG
>JANXVK010000627.1 GCA_025351675.1 Rhizobacter sp. | reverse complement strand
CTTGACGATGTAGATGCGGTCGAGGAAGGCCTCGTTGTTCTTGTTGTTGCGGAAGGTCTTCCACTCGCTTTCGTTGCTGTGCGCGAGCACGATGCCGTCGAACGGGATCGCGCCGAAACCTTCGGTGCCCTTGAAGTTGCCTTCTTGCGTGGCGGTCAGCAGCGGGTGCAGCACCTTGATCGGCGCCTTGAACATCTCGACGAATTCGAGCAGGCCCTGGTTCGCCAGGCACAGCCCGCCGGAGAAGCTGTAAGCGTCCGGGTCATCCTGCGCATAGGTTTCGAGCTTGCGGATGTCGACCTTGCCGACCAGCGCCGAAATGTCCTGGTTGTTCTCGTCGCCCGGCTCGGTCTTGCTGACGCCAATCTGCCTGAGCACGCTCGGGAAACGTTTGACGACCTTGAACTTGCGGATGTCGCCGCCGTATTCTTCGAGGCGCTTTACGGCCCACGGGCTCAGGATGCGCTGCAGGTAGCGCTGCGGAATGCTGTACTCCTTCTCCAGCAGCGGCCCGTCCTCGAGCGCGTCGAACAGACCGAGCGGCGACTCGTTGACCGGCGAGCCTTTGATCGCATAAAAAGGCACCTGCTCCATCAGCAGCTTCAGGCGTTCGGCGATCGAGCTCTTGCCGCCGCCGACCGGGCCCAGCAGGTAGAGGATCTGCTTGCGTTCTTCCAGCCCTTGCGCCGCGTGGCGGAAGTAACTCACCACCTGCTCGATGGCATCTTCCATGCCGTAGAACTCGGTGAACGCGGGGTAGATCTTGATGACCTTGTTCGCGAACAGGCGCGACATGCGCGGGTCGTTGCGCGTGTCGACGAACTTGGGTTCGCCGATCGCCTTGAGCATCCGCTCGGAGGCCGTCGCGTAGGCAACGGGGTTGCGCTTGCACTCGGCGAGGTAGTCCTCGATCGAGAGTTCTTGTTCGCGGCTGCGCTCGAATCGCGCGGCAAAGTTACTGATCACATCCATGCTGATCTCCTGTGCGGTTGCCAAGGAGACGTTGAAGGCAGGGTGCAAGGCCATTCAACGTCCGGGGGGAAGTTCTGATGACACCCGGTGGGGCGCCATCAGAGCTTTCCGTGTCAGCGGATCAGGTGACTCAAGCTTCATTCATTCTGCGCTTGCCGGTCCTTCGAGTACAAGGTTCAAGACCACCCATTTCGGCGGCGGCCCAACACATCAAATTGGTTGCGGGTCGTTTGGCAGACAACGTGCCGGCGACGCGTTCGTTGACCTCCATACGTTGCAGAGCGTGCGCGGATGCACGAAGTTCCGCAAAGCTGGTTCAGCGTTCCGCGAGCCCGAGCTTGCTGAGCAGGCCGTTGAGCTCTTCGAGCGAGCCGAAGTGAATAGCGACCTCGCCTTGCTCGCCGCGTTTGGTGCGCTTCTTGACGCGGATCTCGACCGCCGCCGTCAGCGCATCCGACAACTCCTGTTCGATGCGCTGCAGGTCACGTGGCTTCTCGTGCTTCGTGCGCAGCAGCGGCGCTTGGCGGCCCGAGCTGACACTCGCGCGGGCGACGAGCTTCTCGGCTTCGCGCACCGACAGTTTCTTCGCAGCGATCTCGGTGGCGCTGATGATTTGCTGTGCACCGTCGAGTGGCAGCAACGCACGCGCGTGGCCCATGTCGATGTCGCCGGCCATCAGCATCTGCTGCACCGGCTCGGTCAGATTCAGCAGGCGCAGCAGGTTGCTCGCCGCGCTGCGCGAGCGGCCGACGGCTTGCGCGGCCATCTCGTGCGTGAGCCCGAACTCGTCGGTCAGGCGCCTCAGGCCTTGCGCTTCTTCGAGCGGGTTCAGGTCTTCGCGCTGGATGTTCTCGATCAGCGCCATCGCAGCGGCCGACTCATCCGGCACATCGCGCACGAGCACCGGCACTTCGTCCAGACCCGCGAGCTTGGCGGCGCGCATGCGGCGTTCGCCAGCGATGATCTCGTAGCGGTCGGGGCCGACCGGGCGCACCAGGATCGGCTGCATCACGCCCTGCGCCTTGATGCTCTCGGCGAGTTCGTACAGCGAGCCTTCGTCCATGCGCGTGCGCGGCTGGTACTTGCCGGGTTGCAGCTGCGTCAGCTTCAGCACATGCGGCAAGCCGTCGTCGATCGCGGCGGGCGCTTCGCCGGCCTCTTTGACGCGGGGGCCGAGCAGCGCTTCGAGGCCGAGGCCGAGGCCTTTGGGTTTCTTGGTGACCATGGCGTGATTGTGTGTGATCCCGCGCGCGATCAATCCGCTGCGATCAATCCAGCAGCGTTTGCAGCAGCGTCCAGCCTTGGGGCCAGTCGCCGAGGCCCGAGTCGCCGTTGACGTGGCCGCACGCGCCGATATCGAACGCCGAAGCACCCCAGTCGCGCGCCATCTGCGCGGCCCGTTCGGGCGCGCAGTACGGGTCGTCGCTGCTGATGACCGCGAGGCTCGCGAACGGCAGTCGCTCGCGGATCATCGGGCGCCAGTTGAACAGGTTCGGCGGCATGTCGTCGCGCTCGGGGTCGGGTGTGGCGACCAGCAGGGCGCCGCGCACGCGCGACGTGTGCTGTGAGTGCGCGGCCCAGGCGGCGACGAGCTGGCAGCCGAGGCTGTGCGCGATCAGCGCCGCGGGTCGATCGGATTCGAGCAGCACCTCGTCGAGCCGCGTCATCCAGTCGCCGCGCCTGGGCCAGAGCCAGTCGTCCTGCTCGACGCGGCGGCAGCCGTGCAGCACTTCCCAGCGCGTCTGCCAGTGCGGTGCGTCGGAGTTCAGCCAGCCGGGCAGCAGCAGAAAGCGCACGGGATAGCGCAACGAGAGGTCGGCGTCGTTCGTCATCGGGGTGGTTTATCCTTGCGGGCTGTTTCGAGAGGGCGAGAGATGGTCTACCACGCGTTTGTTGACGGCCAGGAAGGCACGACCGGCCTGCGCATTCACGAGTATCTCGCGCAGCGCGACGACATCGAAGTGCTGCGCATCGATGTCGACAAGCGCAAGGATCCCGCCGAACGCGCCCGCTTGCTCAATGCCGCCGATGTCGCGTTCCTGTGCCTGCCCGATGTGGCAGCGGAGGAAGCCGCCGCCCTCGTCACGAACCCGAACACCTGCCTGATCGACGCGAGCACCGCGCACCGCACGGCGCCCGGTTGGGCCTTCGGCCTGCCGGAGCTGGCGCCGTCGCAGCGCGAGTTGATCCGTTCCTCGAAGCGCATCTCGAACCCGGGCTGCCACGCCTCGGCCTTCATCCTGCTGTTGCGCCCGCTGGTGGACGCGGGCCTGGTGCCGGCCGCGCTCGCGGTCTCGGCCAGCTCGATCACCGGCTACTCCGGCGGCGGCAAGAAGATGATCGAGCAGTATGAAACGAGCGGCGATTCGGGGTTGGCCTCGCCGCGGCCTTACGCCCTGAGCCTCGCGCACAAGCATTTGCCCGAGATGATGACCCACACTGGCCTCGCAACGCGGCCGATCTTCATGCCCATCGTCGGCAAGTTCTACAAGGGCTTGTCGGTCAGCGTGCCCTTGCATCTGTCGGAGTTGAAGGCCGGCACGACGCCCGAGGCGGTGCAGGGGGCGTTCGAGCAACGTTACGCCGGCGAGCGCTTCATCCGCGTGATGCCACTGCGCGACCCGGCCGCGCTGGCCGACGGCTACTTCGACGTTCAGGCCTGCAACGACACGAATCATGTTGACATCTTCGTGTTTGCGAACCAATCGCAGCTCATCCTGATGGCCCGGCTCGATAACCTGGGCAAGGGCGCGAGCGGCGCCGCGGTGCAGTCGATGAACGTACACCTCGGGTTGGACGAAGGCAAGGGCCTCTGAGTTTTCAGGCCGCCGAGGGGTCGCGCGTTCGGTAGTGGTACGCGTAGGCGTCGGTGAAGCCGAGCCGGTGGTAGACGGCGCGGGCCGCGTGGTTGTCGCCCTCAACCTGTAAATACGCATACCGCGCACCCTTGGAGCGCGCCTGTGTGAGCAAGTGCTTGCACAGCGCCCCAGCCAGGCCCCGCCCGCGAACCGACTCGGCGGTGAACACATCGTAGAGCCCGGCCAGATCGCCTTCGAGCGCGAACTGGCCGCAGGCGACCGGCTCGCCATCGGCGCGCAGCTCGAACGCGAAGAACGGCACCGGCGAGTTCAGCAGTCGCTCGGCGTGGGCCTGCCGCTGCGCCAGCGGCGAGCCGCGGAACGCGCCGACGCGCTGCGCGAAGGCGTCGAGGCCGATGGACCGCATCGTGACAGCGCGCGTGGTGGGCGCATCGAACGCAGGCAGTTCGGCGAGCGCCATCACGCGCGTGTCGTCGAAGCGCCGCAGGCCTAGCGACGCCAACAGGGCGTTGAGTTCTGCCGGCAACGTGAAGGGCGTGATGCGCACGATCAGCGGCAGCTTCGCTTCGTTGAACACCTGCGCGCACGCCGCGAGCCGATCTTCGACGGCCAAACGGCCAGCCGCGACGGCATTGACGCAGCGCGCCCGCTTCGCCTTGCCGGGCGAAAAGCGAACCAGCCAACCATCGAGCCAGCGCTGCTGGGGCGGGGCGCTGGCGTTCAGGCCGGCGTCTTCGATGCGCGACAGCAGCTTCGCGTCGAAGGCGGGGTTCAGTTCGCCGTCGGTCATCGGCCTCAGGCGACGGCCGCCGCCGACGCGCCGAGCCGGGTCGACATTTCCTTCGCGAACTCGACGAATGCGACCGCGCCTTTCGAGGCCGGATCGAACACCACGCCCGGCAGCCCGTAGCTCGGTGCCTCGGCCAGCCGGACGTTGCGCGGGATCACGGTGTTGAACACCTTGTCGCCGAAGTGGGCCTTGAGTTGCTCGCTGACCTGCTGCTGCAAGGTGATGCGCGGGTCGAACATTACGCGCAGCAGGCCGATGATCTCCAAGTCGGGGTTCAGGTTCGCATGCACCTGCTTGATCGTGTTGACCAGGTCGCTGAGACCTTCGAGCGCGAAATACTCGCACTGCATCGGCACGACGACGCCGTGCGCGCTGCACAGGCCATTCAGGGTCAACAGGCTGAGCGAGGGCGGGCAATCGATGAGCACGAAGTCATAGTCGGCGTCGACCGCCCGGAGCGCGCCCTTCAGCCGCTTGTCGCGGCGCTCGAGCGCGACCAGCTCGACTTCGGCGCCAGCCAGATCACGGTTCGCGCCGAGCACATCGTAGCCGGCCTTGGTGCCCGCCTGCCGGGCTTCGGCGATCGAGGTGTTTTCGAGCAGCACGTCGTAGATGCTCAACTCCAGCGCGCGCTTGTCGACACCCGAGCCCATCGTCGCGTTGCCCTGCGGGTCGAGGTCGACGACCAGTACGCGCTTGCCGATCTGGGCGAGCCCGGCGGCGAGGTTCACGGTGGTGGTGGTCTTGCCGACGCCGCCCTTTTGGTTGGCGATACAGAAAATTCTGGCCATGGGCGCTCGGAGTTGGGGAAAACGGGCGAAATCGCTGCTCGAATTATAAAGAGCGAGGGCGCGCCAAAGGCGCGCCGCGGCCGACCCGGATTCAGCGTTTCGGGCGCATCCAGACAATGCAACGCTCGGCCTGGAGGCCCGGAACGGCGAGTTGTTCCACGTGAAACACATCGACCGCGTCAGGCAGAAGCGCCAGCTCGTCGGTCGGCGGCTTGCCCTTCATCGCCATCCACGCGCCGCGCGCTGAGAGGTGCTGGCGGGTGAGGCTCGTGAAGTCAACCAGCGACGCGAAGGCTCGCGAGCTGACCACATCAAACGGTGTCGCGCTCATCTGCTCGACCCGGGCGTGCTGCGCATGCAGGTTGCGCAAGCGCAGCTCGCCTGCCACTTGCTGGACGAACGCCGCCTTCTTGCCGACGGTGTCGACACAAGTCACGTCGATCTTCGGATCGAAGATGGCGATCACCGCGCCGGGCAGACCGCCACCGCTGCCGACATCGAGCAGGCGCGCCGGCACGGCTCCGATCTCGCGGCGCAGCGGGCCGATCACTGCGAGGCAGTCGGCGAGGTGCTGCGTCAGCATCTGCGCAGGGTCGCGCACCGCGGTCAGGTTGTAGTGCGCGTTCCAGCGCTGCAGCAGGGCGAGGTAGGCGAGCAGGGCGTCGGCCTGCTGATCGGAAGCGTCGAGTGAGAGTCGTGCGATGGCGGC
>JANXVK010000620.1 GCA_025351675.1 Rhizobacter sp. | reverse complement strand
GTCGGGCACGCCGAGCGCCTCGACCACCAGATCGCGGCCGAGGTCTTTCACGGCCTGGTGGTGGATCGAGTTGATTTTCGCCTGCTTCACGCCCGGGTACATCTGCGCGAGCTTCGTGCCATGGACCAGGTTGACGTCGTGCAGCGCGCGCTCGTACAGGTCGGCGTCGCGGTGCGAGATCGCCTGCGTCACCTGCGTCGGGATGTCCTGAAACAGCGTGCCGCCGAGCGCGACATTGATCAGCTGACAGCCGCGGCAGATGCCGATGACCGGCTTGCCGGCGGCCACGAAGGCGTTGAACAGGTCGATCTCGTAGCGGTCGCGCACCCGGTCACCGGCCCACTCGGGCGTCAGCGGCGTTTCGCCGTAGCTCTCGGGCGCGATGTCGGCGCCGCCCTGCAGCACGAGGCCGTCGAGGTGCTCCGCATACGAGTCCAGGCTCATCTCGCTGCGCTGGATCAGGCCCTCGCTTTCGATCGCGGGGATCATCACCGCGAGCACTTCTTTCGCGAGCACCCAGTGCGCGACCGATTGTTCGAGGTAGTGCAGCGTCTTGGTGTAGACGCCGCCGAGGTCGAGCACCGGGCCGACCGGGTGATGAATGCGCGCCGAGATACCGATAATGAGGGGGCGGGCCATCTCAGAACGCCTCGCTGAAGAAGCGCTCGAAATCGGCCGGTGCGCAGGCGCGCGGATTGGTCGCGTGGCAGCCGTCGGCGGTTGCGATCGCTATCAGTCGCGCGAATTGCTCGCGCTTCACGCCGACCGCGGCCAGCCCCGGCGGGATGCCGATCTGGTGCTTCAAGTGCGCGAGCCACGGGATGAAGGCGTCGCCCGAGGTCGCGCCGACGACATGCGCCAGCTCGGCGAACTTCTGCGGCACCACCTCCCTGTTGAACGCCATCACCGGCTCGATCATCAGCGCGTTCGCCAAGCCGTGGTGCAGGTCGCACACCGTGCCGAGCGCGTGCGCGCAGGAGTGCACCGCGCCGAGGTCTTTCTGGAACGCGATCGCGCCCATCATCGAGCTCATCATCATGTCGGCGCGCGCCTGCAGGTTGGCGGGCTCGCGCACCGCGGTGAGCAGCGCGCGCGCGCCGATGCGCGTGCCTTCGAGCGCGATGCCGTCGCACAGCGGGTGGTAGGCCGGCGACAGGTAACTCTCGATGTTGTGCGTGAGCGCGTCCATGCCGGTCGCGGCGGTCACGGCGGGCGGCAGGCCGAGCGTCAGCTCAGGGTCGGCGAACACGACCTTCGCGAGGATCGCCGGCGCGAAGATCACCCGCTTGACGTGCGTGTCTTCCTCGCTGATCACGCTGCTGCGACCGACCTCGCTGCCGGTGCCCGAGGTGGTCGGCAGCGCGACGAAGTACGGCAGCGTGGCGGTATCGATCGCGCGCACCTGCGGGTGATCCCACACATACTCCATCACGTCACCGGGATGTGTGGCGAGCAGGCCGACGACCTTCGCCACATCGAGCGCCGCGCCGCCGCCGACGCCGATCACGCAGTCGGCCTCATGCGCCTTGTAGGCCGCCGCGCCGTTCATCACCTGGCTGCCGGTCGGGTTGCCGAACACGCCGCCGTACACCGCGACCTGCAGGCCGGCGAGTTCGAGCATCGCCTTCAGGTCGGCGATCAGCGGCAGCGCAGCCAGGCCCTTGTCGGTCACGATCAGCGGGCGCTTCAGGCCCTGCTCGCGCAGGTGCGGGCCGGCCCCCTTGCGCGCGCCGGCGCCGAAGTGAATCGTGGTCGGGAACGAAAATCTCGTGATGCTCATGGCAGTGTTTCGGTGCGGCCCGTCGATCGGGCCGGTGGATTATTGAACGCGCGCCCAGCGCAGCTCGGTGTAGTCGGTCGGCCACAGCACAACCGTGACCTTTTTGTGCATCGCCCAGTTGAGCGTGCGGCGATACAGCGGGATGAACGGCAGGTCGTCGCGGACGATGCGCAGCGCCACGCCGACCATCGCGCGCCGACGTGTCAGATCGGGTTCGACGCGCATGCCGTCGATCAGCGCGTCGAGCTTCGGGTTGCTGTAGCGGCCGGCGTTGAAGGTGCCGCCGCCCGAGTTGTCCCAGCTGCGGAAGAGCGCGTTCAGCGACGCCCAAGCATCCGGGTTCGGGGTCCAGCCGAACTCCATGAAGCTCGCCGTCGCACCGCTCAGCTTCGGGAAGAACTGATTCGTCGGCGAGCTGCGCAAGGTCGCGCGGATGCCGACCTTCGTCAGCATCGCCGTCATCGCTTGGCAGACCGCCTCGCGCCACGGCACGTTGACGCAATCGAGCGAAACCGAGAAGCCGTTCGGGTAGCCGGCCTCGGCGAGCAGCGCCTTGGCGCGCGCCGGGTCGAACGGCAGGCGCTTGTCGAGCTCGGCCGGAGAACCGTCGACCTTCGGCGACAGGAACGCGCCCGTCGGCACGCCCTGCCCGCGCAAGACCTTCTGCGTGATCAACTCGACGTCGATCGCGTGGTAGACGGCGCGGCGCACCCGCACATCCTTGAACGGGTTGCGCGGCTTGGCGTCGGCGCCGTTGCCGATTCTTGCGTCGCTGCCTTCGAGTTCGTCGCGCGCCTGGTCGAAGGTCAGGTACTGCTGGCCGAGGTCGGTGGTCTGCATCAGCTTGATCGCGCCATCGCGCTTCAGGCGTTCGATGTCCTGGTACGGCGGGTCGAGCACCAGATCGACTTCGCCCGACACCAGCGCAGCGAGCCGTGTCGCATCCGAGCGCAGCGCGATCAGCGTGACCTCGTCGACATTGCCCGAGCGCGTGTCGTCCCAGCCCCACCAGCGCGGGTTGCGCTTGAGCACGGTGCGCACGTCGGGCTCGAACCGGTCGAGCCGGAACGGGCCGGTGCCGTTGGCGTTGCGCACCGCGAAGGTCTCCTGCTTGCCGTTGAAGTCTTGCGCCTTCTCGACCTTGTTCGCGACGCTCCAGGCCCGGCTCATGATCGCCAGCCCCTGCAGCTTTTCGGGCAGCACCGCATCGGGCGCCTCGAGCATGAACTCGAACGTGAGGTCGTCGATCCGGCGCGCCGCCTTCACGCCCTTCAGCTGGAACGAGCGCTGCG
>JANXVK010000536.1 GCA_025351675.1 Rhizobacter sp. | reverse complement strand
CAAGAACCCGCAGGAGGCACGGGCGCTGGGCATCAGCATGGTGTTCCAGCACTTCAGCCTGTTCGACACGCTCAGCGCGGCCGAGAACGTCTGGCTCGGGCTCGACAAGTCGTTGAGCTTGGCCGACGTGACGCAGCGGATGATGAAAGTCGAGAAGGAGTACGGCCTCGATGTCGAACCGCTGCGGCCGGTGCACTCGCTCTCGGTCGGCGAACGCCAGCGGGTCGAGATCGTGCGCGCGCTGATGACGAACCCGAAATGCCTGATCCTCGACGAGCCGACCTCGGTGCTCACGCCGCAGGCGGTCGAGAAGCTCTTCGTCACGCTGCGCAAGCTGGCGAGCGAGGGCACGAGCATCCTCTACATCAGCCACAAGCTCGACGAGATTCGCGCGCTGTGTACCAACTGCACGGTGCTGCGCGGCGGCAAGGTCACCGGCATGGTCGACCCGCGCACCGAGACCAACGCCAGCCTGTCGCGCTTGATGATCGGCGCCGAGCCGCCGCAGTTGCAGCACATCCAGGCGAAGCTCGGCGAAGTCGTGCTCGATGTGCGCGGGCTCACGTTGCCGAAGGAAGACCACTTCGGCATGAATCTCGCCGAGATCCGGTTTCAAGTGCGCGCGGGCGAGATCCTCGGCATCGCCGGCGTCTCGGGCAACGGGCAGCAGGAGCTGATGGCCGCGTTGTCGGGTGAAGACCCGCGCGCGCCGAAAGACTCGATGCATCTGTTCGGCAAAGACATCTCGCGCCAATCGGCGCGCCACCGCCGCAAGGCGGGGCTGCACTTCGTGCCCGAAGAGCGCCTCGGCCGCGGTGCGGTGCCGACGCTCTCGCTCGCCGCGAACACGCTGCTGACGCGCACCGAGGCGGTCGGCAGCTCGGGCTGGATCCGCGCCGGCGAGGTCACGAAGCTGGCGCAGGAGATCATCCGCCGCTTCAGCGTGAGGGCCGGCGGCCCGGAGTCGGCGGCGAAGAGCCTCTCGGGTGGCAACCTGCAGAAGTTCATCGTCGGCCGCGAGATCCACGCGAACCCGAAGCTGCTGATCGTCTCGCAGCCGACTTGGGGCGTCGACGTGGGCGCGGCCGCGCAGATCCGCGGCGAGTTGCTCGGCTTGCGCGACAAGGGCTGCGCGCTGCTGGTCGTCAGCGAAGAGCTCGACGAACTGTTCGAGATCTGCGACCGCCTGATCGTGATCGCGCAGGGCCGCGTCTCGCCGAGCGTGAAGACCTCGGACGCGACGATCGAGATGATCGGCGAATGGATGTCCGGGCTCTGGGACAAGAGCACGTCGAAGAACGAGGAGAGCCACCATGCTCAAGCTTGAAGCGCGCCCCCGGCCCTCGAAGGCGATGTCGTTCATGTCGCCGGTGCTCGCGCTGGCGATCACGGTCGTGATCGGCACGATCCTGTTCATGCTGCTCGGCAAAGACCCGATGCGCGGCCTGTACGTGTTCTTCGTCGAGCCGCTGAAGAGCGTCTATGCGCTGACCGAGCTCGCGATGAAGGCGACGCCGCTGATCCTGATCGCGCTCGGCCTCGCGGTGTGCTTCCGCTCGAACGTGTGGAACATCGGCGCCGAGGGCCAGTTCGTCGTCGGCGCGATCGCCGCGGCGGGTGTCGCGATGACGGCCGACAAAGAGACCGGGCGCTGGATCGTTGCCGCGGTGCTCGCCGCCGGTGTGCTCGGCGGCATGCTGTGGGCCGGCATCGTCGCGTTCCTGCGCGACCGGTTCAACGCGAACGAGATTCTCGTCAGCCTGATGCTGGTGTACGTCGCCGATCAGGTGCTCGGCTATCTCGTCTACGGGCCGTGGAAAGACCCGGCGGGCTTCAACTTTCCGCAGACGATCACGTTCCTCAAGTCGACGGCGGTGCCGCGACTCTTCACCGGCTTCCGCGTCAACATCGGGCTGATCATCGCGCTGCTCGCGGTCGGCGCGTTCTGGATCCTGCTGTTCCGCACGTACGCGGGCTTTCAGTTGCAGGTCGGCGGCCTCGCGCCGGCTGCGGCGCGCTACGCCGGGTTCTCGTCGCGCAAGGCGTTGTGGACGGCGTTGCTGCTGTCCGGTGGCATGGCTGGCCTCGCCGGCGCACTCGAGGTGGCCGGGCCACTCGGCCAACTGACGCCTTACGTGCCGGCGGGCTACGGCTTCGCAGCCATCATCGTCGCGTACGTCGGCCGGTTGCATCCGGTGGGCATCATCTTTTCGGCGATCCTGATGAGCATGTTCTACATCGGCGGTGAGTTGGCGCAGTCGCGGATGGGCTTGCCGAAGTCGCTGACCGGTGTGTTCCAGGGGCTGCTGCTGTTCACGCTGCTCGCCTGCGACACGCTGATCGCGTACCGCATTCGTTGGCAGGCGGCGCGACCGGCGG
>JANXVK010000529.1 GCA_025351675.1 Rhizobacter sp. | reverse complement strand
CGTTGATCGCGCCGCTGCACCGCACCAGTTCAGCCCAGTACCGCGAGGTCATGCGTGTGAACCTCGACAGCGCGGTGTACATGCTGCAGGCTTGGGTCGAGGCCTTGCGCGGCACAGGCGGCAGCGGCGGCGCGGCGGTCTTGGTGTCGAGCGTGGTGGCGCGCATCGGCGTCGCGAACCATGAAGCGATCGCGGCGGCCAAGGGCGGCGTCGAGGCGCTCGCGCGCAGCGCCGCCGCGACCTTCGCGCCGATCGGGCTGCGGGTCAACGCCGTCGCGCCCGGCCTGACGGAGACGCCGATGACGGCCGGCATGCTGAAGCTCGCGGCGATGCGCGAAGGCGCCGGCAAGCAATACCCGCTCGGCGGCGTGCAGACCGCCGCGCAAGTGGCCGACACGATCGCCTGGCTGCTGTCTGACAGCGCGTCGCGCATCACCGGTCAGGTGATCGCGGTGGACGGCGGGTTCACCACCGTGCGCCCGCTGGTCAAGTGATCGCTGCCCCAATCCCTTCGCGAGGAACCCCATGACCATGAACGCGCACCCGATCTCGCGCCGCAGCCTGCTGGGCGCGATCACCCTGCCCTGGCTCGTGAGCGGATGCAGCACACCGCTGCCGCTGGGGCCGCAACCCGCGGGCGATGCCGATGCCGTCGCGCGCCTTCGCGACAGCGCGCAAGCGCACGGCCTCGATGCCTATCGCGCGCTGACCGACATCAACGTCAGCTACAGCGGCGAGTGGCGGCCGCTGGTCAACCGCATCCAGCCCGAGGTCGTCGACCAAGGTTTCAGAGGCAGCTCGCAGGAGCGGCTGATGCCGAGGGCGGGCATCGTCGCGCAGGCCTACACCGGGCCGATGGGTCGCAAGCAAGTGGCGTGGCGCCGCGGTGGTCGCACGCCCGATGACCTGGGCGACGTGGCGGTCTGGTTCAACGGCGTGCGCAGCACCGACCCCGCCGCACAAAACGCCGCCGCACTGGTGGCCGAGGGCTACGGCCTCTTCCTGCTCGGGCCGCTGTGGCTTGCCGACCGCGGGCTGCGCATGCAGACGGGCGGCACCGAACGCGTCGACGGCCGCACCTGCGACGTCGTCGACGTCTGGCTGTCGCCCGGGCTCGGCCGCGTCGCGACCGACCGCGTCGCCCTCTGCATCGACCGCGTCGACGGGCTCGTGCACCGGATGCGTTTCACGCTCGAGGGCTTCGTCAAGACGCAGGGCGCGGTGGCCGAGGTCGACACCTTCGAGCACGAACGCCGCTTCGGCGTGGTCTGGCCGATGCGCTCGTACGAGCGGATCGTGCATCCGATCGCGTTGCCGGCGCATGACTGGCGGATCACGGGGCTGGATGTGAATCGGGGGTATGGGGCGAGCGAGCTGCAAGGCTCCGCATTCTCCGGGGCTGCCGCGGTGCCGGCGAGGGCCTTGTAGCTGAGCGCTCCACGTGCCGCAGTGCCGGGAGCGACGCAGTGCCGGCCGACTATTTCAGCTGCACCCTGATGCCGTCGTCGAGCACCGTGATGTCGCCGATCTCGCAGGTCTTGCGTCCGAAGCTCAACTCCTCGGGCGTGAACGTGCGAAGCACCTGACCTTGCAGCAGTTCCTGCGCGACCAGGCCCCCGATCTGCCGCAGCCGCGCGGCGTCGGCGCCACCTACACCCTGCAGCTCCAAGCGCTCGGCCTTGGGCTGATCGAGGCGCAGGGCGCGCAACACGGGGTCGTAACTTAGCGCACTGCTGAGCGCGACCGTGCCACGGACTTGCCCTGCGCTCAGCAGCGGGCTGGCGATCGATACACGGGCGGTGACGGCCGCGCGGTTGGCGGCCGCGTTCAGCGCCAGCTGAGGGTCGGTGAGTGCCACCGTGACGATCTGGGCGTACCGCTGCGACAGCGGAAACCGGGTCGCGATCATGGCCTGCAATTCGGACCGGGAGGCCGTGTATTCGCTGTTCCAGAAGTTGAATGCGCCCCAAGCTCGCCACGGCAGCGAGGCGCCGAGAAATGTCAGGCACAAATGGCGGCGGGAACGATTCGGCATGCGGGCGATGGGGATCGGCAGGCCGCCATTGTGCGTGCGGGCGCGTGCGGCATTTCAGGTCGCCGTGCCGCGGTGCGCGCCACGTGCCCGAATCGCCGTGCCGCTGCGCTGGTCGCTGCGCAGATCGCCTGCAGCGGGAATGCACAGCCGCCAAGCGCTTCCGCACGCGTTCGAGCCGCCCGCTACCTCGGCCCCACGCCCCCCCACACCACCGCCTGCACGTTCGACACCGTCTGCTCGAAAAACACCGGATCAGCGAGCGTCTTGCCCGTCAGCGCCTCGACCTGCACCGCGAAGTCGGCGTAGTGCTGGGTCGTGGCCCAGACCATGAAGATCAGGTGTTGGGGGTCGACCGGGGCGAGCCGACCGGCATCGATCCAGCCCTGGATCACCGCCGCCTTGTGCGCGACGATGCTGCGCAGCTCGCGGTCAAGCTCGCCGCGCAAAAGCGGCGCGCCCTGGATCATCTCGAGGCAGAACAGACGCGATGCGTCGGGGCTGTCGCGCGAGACGACGAGCTTGCGGCGGATGTAGTCGGCAATCGCCTGCTGCGGGTCTCGTTCCGCGCTGAACTCACGAAGTGGGGCGAGCCAGAGTTCGAGCAACTCGCGCAACACGCAGACGTAAAGCTCTTCCTTGTTCGCGAAGTAGTACAGCAGGTTGCTTTTCGACACGCCCGCGCGCGCCGCCACTTGGTCGACGCTGGTGCCGTGCAGCCCGAAGCGCGAGAACAGGCCGAGCGCGGCGCCGAGCACCGCTTCGCGCTTGTTTTGGACCGGCGCGATAGCCTTCGCAGCCTTGGTTTTGGGCTTCGTCACGGCGCCAAGTCTCCCACAGCGTTTATTGCGCGACCCCGTGTTTGTCCATATGGTCAAACTGGCACGGCGGTTGCATGCTGCGCGACAGCGGTAGACGCACGCCTGTTCTGGGTGCATAAATCGGGGCTTGTCCCAATCACGCAAGCAATGCGCAGGAGCATGTCATGGCAGATCTAAAAATCAACGGCGACCGCCTGTGGGGCAGCCTGATGGAAATGGCCAAGATCGGCGCGACGCCGAAGGGCGGCGTGTGCCGCCTGACGCTGACCGACCTCGACAAGCAGGGCCGCGACCTGTTCGTGCGGTGGTGCGAGGAGGCCGGCTGCACGATCAAGGTCGACCAGATGGGCAACATCTTTGCGCGCCGCCCCGGCAAGAACAACAGTCTCGCGCCGGTCGGCACCGGCAGCCACCTCGACAGCCAGCCGACCGGCGG
>JANXVK010000526.1 GCA_025351675.1 Rhizobacter sp. | reverse complement strand
TATCGGCCATCTGCATCACCTGATACGTGTCGAAATTCTCCTGCTCCATGCGGCCGTCCTTGACGGTCATCTCGCCGTAGAGCGCCGCCGACAGGCCGTAGGCGAACGAGCCTTCGATCTGCGCCGCGACCTGCTGCGGATTGACGACATGGCCGCAATCGGTCGCCGCCACGATGCGGTGAACCTTCACCGCGCCCTTGTCGGTGATCGACACTTCCGCGACCGCCGCCACGTACGAGCCGTAGCCCATGTGCTGCGCGATGCCGCGGAAGACACCCGGCGCTGCCGGCTTGCCCCAGCCGGATTTCTCCGCGACCGTGTTGAGTACGGCGAGATGCTTCGGATATTTCGCCATCATCTTGCGGCGGAATTCGAGCGGATCCTGACCCGCCGCATGCGCCATCTCGTCCATGAAACATTCGAGATAGATGGCGTTCTGGTTGTTGTTCACGCCGCGCCAGAAGCCCGGCGGAACATGCGGGTTGCGCATCGCGTGGTCGACCAGCAGGGCCGGGAACTTGTAGCCGAGCGTGCCTTCGGCGCCGGTCGACACGAGCCCCTGGAACACCACCGGGTCGCGCCCGTTCACGAGGTTCTGCGGCAGCAGCCCGGCGATGATCGACTGGCCCGAGATGCGCATGTGCAGGCCGGTGACATTGCCCTGCGCGTCGAGCCCGGCGGTCATCTTGCATTGCGTGATCGGGTGGTATTTGCCGTGTGCCATGTCTTCTTCGCGCGACCACAGCATCTTGATCGGCGTGCCCGGCATCTGCTTCGCGATCGCGACCGCCTGCGTGACCCAGTCGTGCGCGCCGCGCCGGCCGAAGCCGCCGCCGAGGTTGAGCTTGTAGACCTCGCACTTCGAGGTCGGCAGGCCGGCCGCCTCCGACGCCGCTGCCAGCGCGGCCTCGCCGTTCTGGGTCGGGCACCAGACTTCGCAGCGCTCGGGCGTCCAGCGCACCGTCGCGTTCATCACCTCCATGCAGGCGTGGTTCTGGTAGGGATAGGAATAGACCGCTTCGAGCTTGCGCACCGACTCGGCAATCGCCTTCTTCGCGTCGCCCGACTCGTTGCCGACGATCGCGTTCGGCGCATCGAGCCCTTCCTTCAGGAACGCGGCGATGCTCGCGCTAGAAACCTTCGCGTTCGGGCCTTCGTCCCACTCGATCGGCAGCGCGTCGAGCGCGGTCTTGGCGTGCCACCACGTGTCGGCGATCACCGCCACGCCGCTGCTGCCGACCGGCACGACCTTCTTGACGCCGGGCCGGTTCGCGATCGCCGCGGCATTGAAGCGCTTGACCTTGCCGCCGAAGACCGGGCAGTCTTTCACCGCGGCATTCAACATGCCGGGCAGCTTCAGGTCCATGCCGAAGACCTGCGAGCCGTCGAGCTTGGCCGCGGTGTCGAGGCGCTTGACCGACTTGCCGGCGATCTTCCAGTCTTTCGGGTCTTTCAGCGTCACCTCGGTCGGCGGCGTGAGCTTGGCCGCGGCGACCGCCACCTTGCCGTAGCTCGTGGTGCGGCCGCTCGGCTTGTGCGTGATCACGCTCGATGCGGCGCTGCATTCGGCGACCGGCACCTTCCACTCGTTCGCCGCCGCCTGCACCAGCATCAGCTTGGCGATCGCGCCGCCCTTGCGCACGTAGTCGTTCGACTCGCGCACGCCGCGGCTGCCGCCGGTCGAGAAATTGCCCCAGACGCGGTTGCGCGCGAGGTTCTGGCCGGGCGTCGGGTACTCGGTCGTGACCTTGGCCCAGTCGCAATCGAGCTCCTCGGCGACGAGTTGCGCCAGGCCGGTCAGCGTGCCCTGCCCCATCTCGGAACGCGCCACGCGGATCACGACGGTGTCATCGGGCTTGATCACGACCCAGGCGTTGACTTCGGGCGAAAACGGGCCGGCCGGCGCGGGCGTTGCCGCCGCGGCAGCCTGGGCATTCGCCTGATTGGCAAAGGGCACATGGAAGCCGACGACGAGGCCGCCGGCGGCGACCGCCGACGTGCCGAGAAAGACGCGGCGGGACACGCGGGGTTGCTTGACTGCGGTGGAAGCGTTGTTCATCGCATGCTCCCGTTCAGGCCGTGATGCCAGCGGCTTGCTTGATGGCCGCACGCACGCGGTTGTAGGTGCCGCAGCGGCAGATGTTGGTCATCGCTGCATCGATGTCGGCATCGGTGGGCTTGGGCTTCTCTTTGAGCAGCGCGGCCG
Source organism: Rhizobacter sp. (assembly GCA_025351675.1). Taxonomy (GTDB): domain Bacteria; phylum Pseudomonadota; class Gammaproteobacteria; order Burkholderiales; family Burkholderiaceae_C; genus LMDS01. The sequence goes on along the minus strand of JANXVK010000526.1, from coordinate 19,631 downwards.
CGGCCATGATCATGCCGGCTTGGCAGAAGCCGCATTGCGGCACGTCAAGCGCGGCCCAGGCCTTCTGCACCGGGTGCGTCGCGTTCGGCGCGAGGCCTTCGATCGTGACGATCTTCGCCGTGGCCTCGACCGTGGAGACCGGCCGCACGCACGATCGTGTCGGCACGCCGTCGATGTGCACGGTGCAGGCGCCACACACCGCGATGCCGCAACCGTACTTGGTGCCCGTCAGGCCGAGTTGTTCTCGCAACACCCACAGCAACGGTGTGTCGTTTTCCGCTTGGAACTGGCGTGCAGTTCCGTTCACGTTCAGGCTGGCCATCGAGCTGTCTCCTGCGGGTGGGGTGCCGATCGATTATGTTGTGCCGCAATGACCTTTGCCGGCGCTGCCGATTACCCTGAGCGTGCGGGTCGGGTGTCTGCGCACAATGCCGTCAGACAGCGCGCAGCAGGAGGCGGTGGATGACGAGCAGTTCGACGAACCCGAAACGCAGAACCACGGTGCGCATCGGCGGTGCCTCCGGATTCTGGGGCGACACCGCGCTCGCGGTGCCGCAGTTGCTGGCCGGCGGCGAGCTCGACTACCTGGTGTTCGACTACCTCGCCGAGGTCACGATGTCGATCCTCGCGGCGCAGCGCGCGAAGGACGCATCCGCCGGCTACGCGGTCGACTTCGTTCAGATCATGATGCGCGAGGCGCTGCCGCAGTTGCAGGCACAGCGCATCCGCGTGGTCGCGAACGCCGGCGGCGTGAACCCGCTGGCCTGCCGCGACGCACTGCTGAAGCTGGCTTCCGAGATGGGCGTCACGCTGCGCGTCGGCGTTGTCCTCGGCGACGACCTGGTCGGGCGCGCGAACGAGTTCCGCAACACCGGCAGTACCGAAATCCGCGAGATGTTCAGCGGCGAGCCGTTCCCGCAGCGCGTCGCGAGCATCAACGCGTACCTCGGCGCGCTGCCGATCGCGCGCGCGCTCGACGCGGGCTGCGATGTGGTGATCACCGGCCGCTGCGTCGATTCGGCCGTGACCCTGGGCGTGCTGATGCACGAATTCGGCTGGGCGAATGACGCCTGGGACCAGCTCGCGCAAGGCACGCTCGCCGGGCACCTGATCGAGTGCGGCGCGCAGTGCACCGGTGGCCTGTTCACCGACTGGGAGGTCGTATCCGACTGGGAGAACATCGGCTTCCCCATCGTCGAGGCCGACGCCGACGGCAGCTTCACGATCACCAAGTCACCCGGCACCGGCGGCCTCGTGACACCGGCGACGGTGGCCGAGCAGTTGCTCTACGAGATCGGCGACCCGCGCGCCTACCTCGTGCCCGACGTGAGCTGCGACTTCACCCAGGTCCGGATGGTGCAGGACGGCGAACACCGCGTGCGCGTGACGGGCGCGACCGGCCGCGCGCCGACCGCGAGCTACAAGGTCAGCGCGACCTTCTCCGACGGCTACCGCAACACCGGCTTCCTGACGATCGCCGGCGAGCACGCGGTGCAGAAAGCGGAGCGCACCGGCGCGGCGCTGCTGACGCGCATGCAGCGCATGCTGGCGGCGCGCGGGCTGCCGCCTTTCACCGAGACGCGGGTCGAGGTGCTGGGCGGCGAAGAGATGTTCGGCGCGAGCGGCCGCAGCGGCGCGCGCGAGGTGGTGCTGAAGATGAGCGCGAAGGCGGCGTCGAAAGACAGCCTGGAGCTCTTCGCGCGCGAGTTCGCGCCGGCGGCCACGTCGATGGCGCCCGGCACGCTCGGCCTTGTCGGCGGCCGGCCGAGCCCGACGCCGGTGGTGCGGCTGTTCTCGTTCCTGCTGCCGAAAGCGGGGCTCTCGGTGTCGGTCGACGTCAACGGCGAGCGCTGGGCGGTGGCGATCCCGAGCGCGGGCGGGTTCGACCCGAAAACGCTCGGCCCGGCGTTGCGGCACGCGAGCGCGCCGGTCGACGAGAACGCGCCTCGCGTGCCGCTGCTCGTGCTCGCCCATGGCCGCTCCGGCGACAAGGGCGACACCGCCAACATCGGCGTGATCGCGCGCCGGCCCGAAAACTTGGCCGCGCTGTCGGCCTGGCTCACGCCCGAGCGCGTCGCCGCGCACTTCGCGCACCGCGCGCCGAGCCGGGTCGAACGCTTCGATCTGCCCGGCCTGAACGCGATCAACTTCGTGCTGCACGACGTGCTCGGCGGCGGCGGCATGGCGTCGCTGCACACCGACAACCTCGCGAAAGCGTATGCGCAGGTGCTGCTGGCGATGGAGGTGCCGGCGCCGGGCGGTGGTTGAGCCGGCGCGACGACGCGCCGGGCAGTGCGTCGGGCGACTCGGCCCAAGGCACCACGACGCTCATCTCGTCGACGAAGCGAACCCGCAAGCGGAAGTTTCTCGACAGGATGGATCGTCTGGTGCCATCGCGACGGCTGGTCGGTTCGGCTATCTGTCCTCGCAGCACCTCGTCCACGGGCACTTGATCAAGAAGATGCCCTACGACTTCCACAAGGACCTTGCACCGGTCCAACTGATCATCACGTCGCCGCAGGTCGTCGTTGTGAAGGCGGACCTGCCGGTGAACACCTTGCCTGAGTTCGCGGCCTGGGCTCGCAAGCAGGGTCGATCGGTGAACTACGGCTCAGGCGGAGTCGGCGCACCGGCCCACCTTGCCGGCCACGCCATCGCCACCGCGCTGCAGATTCCGGCCGTGCACGTGCCGTACAAGGGCGCGCCAGAAACGATGACCGGGCTGCTCGGCGGCCACCTCGACTATGTGGTCACGACCGCGGGTGTCGCCATCCAGATGATCAGGCAGGGACGGATGAAAGCGCTCGCCGTCACGTCGGCGACTCGCCTGCCGGCGCTGCCCGACGTGCCGACCGTCTCGCAGGCTCTGCCCAACGGTTTCGTCTACGTCCCCTGGTCGCTTCTCGCGGCCCCGGCCGCAACGCCGGCGGCGATCGTCGAGCGACTCAGCGCCGAGGTCGCGAAGATCGTTTCCGAGCCGGCGTCGCGCGAGCGCTTCACCGACATGGGTGCGGCAATCCAGCCGATGAAGCCTGTCGAGCTGCGATCGTTTATTCAGCAGCAGCAACAACACACCGACGCATGGGTCAAGGCCGCGCAGATTCAGCCGGAGTGACTCCCGCGGACAACAGAGTGCCCGACGAACCCTTGCTCTCGGCCAGCCCCGTGCGACGCACCAGATGCGCGGCGTGATCGGAGTCATCCGTGTCGTGCACCTCCCAGCCCGCGAGGTTGCGGCTGTGCAAGTCCAGGTCAGGTAGCCTCACGGCAACGCGTGCGGCCCGCGCTTCTCGTACCAGTGCGTGATGCGCTCGCCGTCCCAGTGCAGCGCGAGGTGCGCGCCCGACCTGGCTTGGCGCAGCGCCTTCGGCCGGAACACGCCGACGCACAGCCCGCCCGCGTGACGCACGCTGGTGAACAGCATGCCCCAGCTGCCGGCCGCGCGCAGTTGCCTGCCGAGCACCTGCGGTGCGCCGTAGTGGTTCGGATCGAGCAGCGCGGCGCCGCGCTTGCCGAGATCGCGCAGGTCGTGCAGCTCGGCGCTGACATTCGCGGCGATCACGCGCAGGTCGATATCGATCGCCGGCTCGGCCGTGCGCGACATAAACAGCGCGCGATGGTGGCTGACCTCGGCGATCGCGGTTTCGAGCGCGTGCGCCGCGTAGTAGACGCCGTAGCTGCCGTCGGAGAAGCGCGAGCCTTCGGGGTTCAGGTGGGTGAACGCCGCCATCACCATCGTGCTGCCGGCACCGCTGACGCGCTCGTCTGCCGGCACGAGTTGCAACTGGCCGATCGCGTCGCGGATGCGCGGGTTCGTCAGCGCCTCGATCGCGAACACGACGTCGAGGTCGGCCGGGTCGGCGACCCGGTCGTACAGACCGACGGTCGGGTAGCGCGAAGGGATCAACCGGTAACTGGGGCGCCACTCGGTGGCGGTGAGCGGGATGGCCTTCAGCGCAATGGACATCAGGCTCTGCCGCCCCGCTGCGCATCGAGGTAATCGCGCACGACGTACAGATCGGCGACCTGCCCGCCCAACATGCGAGTTAGCGCCGACTTGCCGCCGAACAGCGGCGCGGCGTTCGGCTTGCGCACCCAGGCGTCCGCTTGGCTGCCGACCGGCAACAGGATCTGCAAGGCGGCGTAGATGCCGAACAAGTAAGAGAGGCGCTCCAGCACATGGCGATCGAGCCCGGCGCCGACCTTGCCCTGCTTCCACTGGTACAGCGTGGTGCGGCCGACGCCGAGCAAGGTGGTCTGCTCGGTGGCATCGAGCTGCCAGGCCTCGCTGATGCGCCAGAAGCTGCGCAGCGCGGCCTGCGCGGCCGCGGCGGAATCAAGGTCGACCGGTGAGGCGCCGGGCTTGAGGATGGCGTTCATGGGCACAGGGTAGTCCACTTGTGAACGAATTGCAATTATTCGTCCGCCGGCGAACCTTCCGGCCGGCCGCCTGAAGGCGGCCGTCTTTCGCCAAGCAAGAGAGAGTCCGCAGGGACTCTTTCTCGCCCGGGCTCACCCGCGTGCGTGCGTCACGCCGCCATCGATCACCAGCGTCGAGCCCATCACGTAGTCGCCGGCCCGCGAGGCAAGGTAGACCGCGCCGCCGGCCATGTCGTCGTCGCGCCCGATGCGTTTGGCCGGAATGCGCCTCGCCGTCTCTTCTTCCTGGTCGCGCGCGACGCGGTTCATCTCGGAGGCGAACGCGCCCGGCGCGATCGCGCTGACGACGATGTTGTCCTCGGCCAGCCGCAGCGCCATCCGGCGCGTCAGCTGGATCAGCCCGGCCTTGCTGGCGGCGTACGAATAGGTCTCCTGCGGGTTCACCGAGATGCCGTCGATCGACGCGATGTTGATGACCTTCGCCGGCTGCGTCTTCGCGGCTGCGCGCAGCGGCGCGATCAGCGCCTGCGTCAGGAAGAACGGCGACTTCAGGTTCAGGTCGACGACCTTGTCCCAGCCCTTTTCGGGAAAGGTGTCGAAGGTCTCGCCCCAGGCGGCGCCGGCATTGTTGACGAGGATGTCGAGCGTGGCCTCGCGTGCCGTGTAGGCCGCGACCAGCGCTTTGATGCCATCCATCGATGACACATCGCCCGGCAGCGAGATGCACTCGCCGTGCGCCGACAGTTCCTTCGCGGTCGCGTCGCAATCGGCCGCCTTGCGCGACGAGATGTAGACGCGCTTCGCGCCCGCCGCGAGAAAACCCGCCGCAATCATGCGGCCGATGCCGCGTGAACCGCCGGTGACGAGGGCGATGCGGCCCTTCAATGAGAACAGGTCGGTCATGGTGGTGTCTCCTTCGACGGTGTTTGGGGTTGCCGTCGATTGTGCGCAGACACCGACCCGCGCCGCTGTCACCCGCGCGTCGCGCGAGTCGCGTTCAGGCGATCGCCCCCAGCCCCGCGGCGACCGCGTCCGACCGCGCTTGGTGGATCGCGTCGCCGACCCCCGGGCCGGTCACCCCGCGCGCCGCGGCCTGCTCGACCACCGCGGCGCTGTCGACGTTGCGCGCGAGTTCGAGCGCACGGCCGAGCCGCTCGCGCTGCGGGTACGCCGACGCTTCCAGCCCGAGCCGCCCGCGCGCGTCGCACTCGCAGGCGAGCAGCATTTCGGCAAACCGATTCGGCCGGCGGACCGCATCGCAGCGCTCCAGCAATCGCACCAGCGCCGCAGCGCCAAATTCGCCGCTGCGGTGTACGTTGCCGTGCTCGCGCGCGACGACCTCGGCGAGCTCGCGGCACGCGACCGGCACGCGCAAGCGGTCGCAGACCTCGCGCACCAGCGCGACGCTGCGCCCCTCGTGGCCGAGATGGCGCGGCAGCAGCTGCTCAGGCGTCGTGCCCTTGCCAAGGTCGTGGCCAAGGCAGGCGAAGCGCACCGCCAGGCTGCCGTTCAGCCGCGCCGACATGTCGAGCACCATCATCAGGTGCACGCCGGTGTCGACCTCAGGGTGGTAGTCGGCGCGTTGCGGCACGCCCCACAGCCGATCGACCTCGGGCAGCAACCGCGCCAGCGCGCCACACGCGCGCAGCACCGTGAACATGCGCGAGGGCGTGGCCTCCATCAGCCCGCGCGCCAGCTCCTGCCAGACGCGCTCGGGCACCAGCGCATCGACCTCGCCGCTCTCGACAATGCGGCGCATCAGCGCCATCGTCTCGTCGGCGACCGTGAACCCGTCGAAGCGCGCCGCGAAGCGCGCCAGTCGCAGGATCCGCACCGGGTCCTCGAGGAAGGCCTCCGACACATGGCGCAGCACCTTGTCCACGAGGTCGCGCTGCCCGCCGTGCGGGTCGATCAGTGCGCCGGCTTCGTTCTGCGCGATCGCGTTGATCGTCAGGTCGCGGCGCAGCAGGTCGTCTTCGAGCGTGACCGCCGGGTCGGCATGCACCTCGAAGCCGCGGTAGCCGGCAGCCGTCTTGCGCTCGGTGCGCGCGAGCGCGTGCTCTTCGCGCGTCTGCGGATGCAGGAAGACGGGGAAGTCGCGCCCGACCTGCAGGTAGCCGGCATCGAGCATCTCTTGCGGGTGCGCGCCGACGACGACCCAGTCGCGGTCGCCTTCCGGCAGACCGAGAAGAGCATCGCGCACCGCGCCGCCGACGAGATAGCGTTTCATGCGCGCAGTCTAAGGCGCACGAAGCCCGTCAAGCCTGCGTGCGATAGGCCTCTTCGAACGGCAGGAAGTCGTGCTCGGCGAGCGCATCGGCGATCCAGGCCGCAACACCCGGCAGCGCGACCACGCGGTCGATGTACGCCGCGATCTGCGCCGGCACCGGCACGCCATAGGTGCGCAGCCGCATCACGACCGGCGCGAAAAACGCGTCGGCGATTCCGAAGTTGCCGAACAGCATCGGCCCCCCGTGCTGTTCGAGCAACTCGCTCCACATCGCGACGATGCGCGCGACGTTCTCGCCCACCTCGGGCTGCTCTGCCAGTACACGCGCGCCGACCTCGGGCAACGATGCCTCGATGTTCATCCCGAACGCATTGCGCAGCGCGCCGAACCCCGAGTGCATCTCGGCGCAGACGCTGCGCGCGCGCGCCCGGGCACGCATGTCGACGGGCCAGAGGTACTTGTCGGGAAAGCGCTCGGCGAGGTACTCGGTGATCGCCAGCGTGTCCCAGACCGCGAGGCCATCGTCGACCAGCACCGGCACGCGGCCGGCGGGGTTGAGGCGCTCCACCTCGGTCTTGAACTTCGAGCCGGGCGAGAACGCGTCGAAGCGAACCATCACCTCCTCGAACGGGATGCCGGCCTGCGTCATCAGCACCCACGGGCGCATCGACCAGGACGAGTAGTTCTTGTTGCCGATGTAGAGCTGCATGCGCGCCTCGCGTGATGATCAGCTTCGCATCCTACCCAACCCATGGGCGGCACGGGGTGATGCATTCGCATCCGATCGATGCGATGCCGGCGTCGCGCGCCACCGATGGCATCGGCTCAGGGCAAATCCTTGTCGAGCACGTTCGGGGCGGCCGGGCCGATCGGCCGACCGAGGCGCGCCTTCAGCGATGGCGACTGCACGCCGAGCTGCGCGGCATAGTAGGTCGCGTTGCTCAGCACTTTCTTGACGTAATCGCGCGTCTCGGCGAACGGCACGTTTTCGGCCCAGATCGCCGGCTCGATGAACGGTCCGTCGCGCCAGCGGCGCGGCCGGCCCGGGCCGGCGTTGTAGGCCGCGGCGGCGAGCGCCTGGGAGCCGTTGAAGTCGTCGAGCACCAGCTTCAGGTAACTGGTGCCGAGCTTCAGGTTGGTGTCACGGTCCGTGATCAGATCGTGCGTGTAGTCGAAGCCGATCTTCTTCGCGGTCCAGCGCGCCGTGGCTGGCATCAGCTGCATCAGACCAGAGGCGCCGACGCTCGAGCGCGCGTCCATGATGAAGCGCGATTCCTGGCGAATCAGGCCGTAGACGTAGGCCGGGTCGAGCCCGATCTCGTTCGCCTTGGCGACCACGTCCTTGCGGAACGGCATCGGAAAGCGCTGCGCCATGTCGATCTCGGTCTTGGTGCGGTCGCTGGTGTTGATGCAGCGATCCCAGACCTCGCGGTCGCAGGCGAGTTGCGCGGCGGCGAGCAGCTCGCGGTCGCTCATGCCGCGGATCGAGAAGTTCCACTCGCGCACGCCTTCGCTGCGCAGACCGATCGCGATCAGCTGGAGTGCGCGCGCGAAGCCCGGGTTGCTCGCGGTGGCGGCGCGCTCGGCCGGCGTCGGTGGCAACGGCCGCGGCGGCAGGTACACCGGCCGGCCGAGGTGCTCGGCGGCGAGCGCGGCGTAGAAGTTCAGCTGGCCGGTGATGCTGCCCATTTGCTCGCGGGCGAGGCTGCGCATCGACTCGCCGTCTTGCGAGTCGGTCGCAACGGCCGTGAGCGCGCGCGCCTTCCAGTAGACCCAGGCCGGGTCACGCTGCTCGCTGGCGCTCATCGCGTTGATCGCCTGCGCGACCTGCTGCCAACGCGCCTTGCCGTTGTCCGCGCGCAGCGCGGCGCGCACCTTCCAGGCCAGCGTGTCGTCGGGCCAGTCGATGTTGCGGCCGGCCCGGGTCGAGTGCTGCGCGGCGCGCTGGTAGAAGTCGGATGCGTCGGGCTGCAGCTTCATCGCGGCCTGTTTGCCGATCGAGGCCCAAGCCCAGGCGGCAAGGTCGGCCGGCAAGGCGCGATCCCAGCGATCGTTGAGCAGGCCGGCGGCGGCATCGGCATCGTTCGAGGCCATGCGCATCAGCGCGAGCGTGGTCAGTTCGGCGGCGCTGCGGTTTGCAGTCGACGCACCTTTCGCGAGGTAGCGCGCCGGGCTGTTGGTCAGCTCGCCGACCGCGCTGCCGGCCGCAATGCTGACCAGCGCGGCAGCCTGACGCGCGGCGCCCGGCCGGCCGGCATCGATCGCGAAACGGGCCCTGCGCCAAGCGTCGGCGGTGCCGAACTGCTTCGCGTCGGTCAGCGTCGCGGCGAGCAGCGCGCAGGCGTCGTCGGTATCACGCTGCGCGAACCAGGCGGCGAGCGCGGCCTCGCCCACATCCTTGCCGGCTTGGGCTTCGACGAGCAGCGCGTAGCAGGTGACGGCAGGGTCGTCGTTCATCCGGAAGCGCGGAAACTCGGCCGCGAAATTGACCCAGTCGCGACGCTTGCCCAACTCCAGCAGCCAGTCGTTGCGGAAGCGGTCTTCGACATACGAACCCGGCCAGCGCGCGGCGAACTCGTTGACCTCGGCCTGCTGGACTTCGCCGATGCGGTTGGTCAGCTCCCAGTAGTCGGGCCACATCGCGAGCGGCAGTTTGGCGTCGACTGCGGCGCTGCGCCGCGCCCCCCAGCGATTGCGGTCTTTTTTGCGGAAGGCTTCGCGGGCGTCGACGATGGTGGCGTCGCCGGCCTGCGCGTGCGCCGGCGGCGCGGCGGCGATCAGCCCGGTGCACAGCGCAAGCTGGGCGACGAAGGCGACGAGCAAAGTGCGCCCATATACTGGTTTGAGGAAGTTTTTCGGGTTCGGCGTCATCACGGGATCATCTTGAATTCAGCATCACACGGCGCGCCGTCGGGGCCGCGGCAGGCGCTGCGCAAAAGTCTTCTGGCGCAGCGCGAGGCGTTCGTTGCCGGCAGCAGCTTCGAGGCGGCCAGCGCTGCGCTGGCGCGGCACCTGACCAAGGTGTTATCGGAGCTGGAGCCGGAATCTTTGGGCCTGTACTGGCCGCATCGGGCCGAATTTAACGCAGTGAGCGCACTCGTCGCCGACTCCACATTCGCAAAGTTGCCAATCTCCCTGCCGTTTGCGCAGCGCAAGCCGGTGCAAATGCACTACCGGGCGTGGGACCGCAAGCCGCCGACGGCCGTGGATGAATGCACCATCGCGACCTCCGATGGCGCGCCGGTCGTGCCCGACGTGGTGCTGGTGCCCTGCGTCGGCTTCACGGCCTCGGGCTATCGACTCGGCTATGGCGGCGGCTACTTCGACCGCTGGCTCGCGCAGCATCCGCACGTGACGGCGATCGGCGTGGCGTGGGCTATCGCCGAGATCGACGATGCAGCGTTCGCGCCCGAGCCGCACGACCAGGCGCTGACCTTGATCGTCACCGAGCGCGGCGCGCGTTAGTTCGACGATCCGGCCTCGACCTCGCCGACCGCCTTGCGCGTGTCGGCCGCCTGCGCCAGCACCCACTCGCAGAACTGCGCCACCTCGGGCCGCGCGCGGCTCGCGGGCGCGACGACGAGCCAGTACATGTACGGGCTGTCCATGCGTCCATCGGGCCCGAACGGCTCGACCAGCTCGCCGCGCTGCAGGGCCTCGAACACCAGCGCGACCCGCGCCAGCGCCACACCGTGGCCGGCCAGCGCCGCCTGCACCTGCTGGTAGGTGAAGTTCAGGTAGAGCCAGCGCTTCGGCTGCAGCCCGGGCTGGTCGTGCAGCGTGAGCCAACGCCGCCAACTCAGGTACTCGGTGCTGGTCTTGGTGTCGTCCTCCTCGGCCAGCGTGTGCTGCGCCAGATCAGCCGGCTTCGACAGCGCCGGCGCATTGCCCAGGCGGATCTGCTCGGCCAGCGAGCGGCTCACGACCGGCGTCAGCACCTCGCCGAACAGGCGAATCGCGCCGGCCGGCGCCTGCGCCGGGCTGCAGTAGCGCAGCGCGAGATCGAGTTCGGGGTCGTCCATGTCGGCGATCGCATCGGCGGCCAAGACGCGGATGTCGATGTTGGGGCGCTCGCGCTGAAACGCCTCGATGCGCGGCAGCAGCCAGAGCGAGCCGAACGACGCGAAGGTCGTCACGCTGACGCGCTTGCGGCTGCGCGCCGCGCGAATCTGCCGCACGCTGGCGTCGATCTTCGGCAGGCTGGCCTCGACCGCGCGCAGCAGCACTTGGCCGCTCTGGGTCATCTCGACGTGGCGGGTGCCACGCACGAACAGCGCGGCGCCGAGCTCGTCTTCCAGGCCCTTGATCTGCCGGCTGATCGCCGACTGGGTGACGAACAGCTCTTCGGCCGCGTCGCTGAAGCTCGAGCGCCGCGCGACCGCCTCGAACGCGCGCAGGTTGCTCAGGGAGAGTGGGCGGCGCGTGGTGCTACTCATGCGCCCCACTCATAACAAATCCGCATCAATCGACGACCTGGTTTTCATTGGATTCTCCCGCCCACAACACCGATGATAGTCACAGCAAATACAGGAGATTGATGATGAATGCGCGATCGAACCGGACCGTTCAACGCCTCGCCACCGGAGAGGCCCTGCACCTCGGTCGCCTCGGCGGTGACTTGGTGGTGGTCGACGGGCGCGTCTGGCTGACGCGCGACGGCGACCTCGGCGATCACGTCGTCGAGCCCGGCCAGAAGATCCGCCTCGCGGTCAACGAGAACGCGGTGATCGAATCGGCCGACACAGGCAGCGCGGCGACGGTGCGCTGGTACCCGCGGCGTCAGAGCTTCGTCGACGCCTTGGCCGAAGCGCCCTTGCGCGGCCTGGCCTTTCTGACCGGCTTGGTCGCGAAAGGCTTCGTCGCCCTCGCGCGCAGTGCCGCGGCCAGTGCGAGCCGCGCCCAGGGCTGCATCAACGGCGGCGACTCCATGGCATCTTCGGGCGCGCTGAAGTAGCTTGTCGCCACCGCCTCGACGGTGTCGCCGCGCGCCTTCTCGAAGGTGAATGGCGTGCAGCCGGCGCCCTCGAAGGCCGATCGCGTGAGCGCATCAGCCTTCAAATACAGGCGCTCGTCGGCGATCAACGGGACGAACAGCTCGTCGATGTAGAAGCCGTGGCCGCCGAACATGCGGCGCGTGCGCACGGCGCCGAGCGGGCTCAGCAACTCCGCGCAGCGCGCGACGAATTCGTTGAGGGCAGCAGCCATGGTGCAGTCTTGCACAATGGCAGCGCGAACCTCAACCCCGACGGAGCCTGCATGCAGCCATCCGCGCCCGACCGCGCCGCCTTGCGAAGCAAACTGATCAAAGCGCGCCTCGCGCTGACCGACCGCCTGGAACGCGCGGTGCAGCTGCAACATGCGCTGCGTGTGTGGCTGGTCGGCCGGCGCGAGAACACGATCGGCGCCTACTGGCCGATCAAGGGCGAGTTCGACCCGCTGCCCGCCTTGTACCGCTGGACCGAAGGTGCGCCCGAAGAGGCGACGCGTCGGATCGGCCTGCCGGTGGCCGATCGCGAAACCGGTCAGCTGCGCTTTCACGTCTGGTACCCGGGATGCGCGATGGAACTCGACGCCTACGACATCTCGAAGCCGAAAGACACCGAAGAATTCGCGCCTGAAATCCTGGTGGTGCCGTGCCTCGGCTTTGGCCCGGGTGGCGTGCGGCTCGGCTACGGCGGCGGGTTCTTCGACCGCACCTTGTCGTCGCTGTCGCCGCGGCCGGTGACCGTGGGCGTCAGCTTCACGCATGGATTCCTGCCGATGCTGCGCTCGGGCCCGATGGACGTGCAGCTCGACGCGATGCTGACCGAAGACGGCGTGATGTGGGAGCGGCCGTAGCCGCGGCGGTCGCTCAGCCCAACCGCCGCATCAACTCCAGCGTCGCCACGCTCTGGTTCATCGTGTAGAAGTGCAGCCCCGGCGCGCCGCCGGCACGCAGCTGATCGCACAGCATCGCGATCACGTCGAGCCCGAACGCCTTGATCGACTCGGCATCGTCGCCGAAGCCCTGCAAGCGCAGGCGGATCCAGCGTGGCATGTCGGCGCCGCAACTGTCGGCGAAGCGGATGATGCCGCTCGCGTTCGTGATCGGCATGATGCCGGGCACGACCGGCACCTCGGCGCCCAGCGCGCGCGCTTCGTCGACGAAGCGGAAGTACGCATCGGCGTTGAAGAACATCTGCGTCAGCGCCGAACTCGCGCCAGCCTTCACCTTCGCCACGTAGGCCTGCAGGTCGGCCTGCGGCGAACGCGATTGCGGGTGCATCTCGGGGTAGGCGGCGACCTCGATGTGGAAGTTGTCGCCGGTCTCGGCGCGGATGAACGCGACCAGGTCGCTCGCGTAATGAAACTCGCCGTTGCTGCCGCCGTAGCCGCTCGGCAGATCGCCGCGCAGCGCGACGATGCGGCGGATGCCGTGCACCTTGAACTCGGCCAGCTTCGCGCGGATCGACTCCTTGCTCGCGCCGATGCACGAGAAGTGCGGCGCGGCCTCGAAGCCTTCTTCGATGATCGCCTTGACCGCCGCGAAGGTGCCGTCCTGCGTCGAGCCACCGGCGCCGTAGGTGACCGAGCAGAACTGCGGCTTCAGGCCGTAGAGCTGCTGTCGCACCGCGGCCAGCTTGGTTACGCCCGCGGGCGTTTTCGGCGGGAAGAACTCGAGGCTGATCGGGGGATTCGGTTGGCTCACGTCGTCACGTCCTTGTCATGCGGTCGGCACGGCCCACACAAAGAATTCCTTGTTGCCGTCGCCACCCTCGATGGCGCTGGCGAAATAGTCACGCACGGTCAGTTTCAGTTCGGCGCACGCGTCACGAATGCGCTGCTCGACGCGCGGGTAGCTCGCCGCATCCTTCACCATCCCGCCCTTGCCGATGTCGACCGGCTGAAGTTCGAACTGCGGCTTCACGAGCAGCACCGCGTGGCCGTTCGGCGCGAGGTAGGTCGCGATCGTCGGCAGCAGGTGCGTCAGCGAGATGAACGACAGGTCGGCGACGACGATTTCGAACGAATGCAGCGGCTCGTCCTGCTCGAACTGCGAACCCGCTACGTCGCGCGCGTTCAGGCCTTCATGTGAGACCACCCGTGCATCGCCCGCCAGCGAGGCCGCAAGCTGTGCGCGCCCGACATCGAGGCCCACGACACGCGCCGCGCCGCGCTGCAAGAGCACATCGGTGAAGCCACCGGTGCTCTGACCGACATCGAGGCAGTTCATGCCCTCGACCTCGATCGCGCACTGCGCCAGCGCCGCTTCGAGCTTGAGCCCGCCGCGCGACACGAAGCGCAGCTCCGAATCGTCGGTGACCTCGATCTGGCAAGCCTCCGGCAGGTCTTCGCCCGCCTTGCGCGGCACGGCCCAGCCCTTCGGGCCGAGCCAGCGCACGGCGCCGGCGTCGATCAGCCGTTGCGCGGCCGATCGCGTGGGCGCCAATGACCGCTGCACGAGTAGCTGATCAGCGCGCATCAGTAGCGGTAGGTGTCGGGCTTGTACGGGCCGGCCTTGTCGACGCCGATGTAGGCGGCTTGCTCGTCGGTCAGCTCGGTCAGCATCGCGCCGACCTTCGCAAGGTGCAGGCGCGCGACCTTCTCGTCGAGGTGCTTCGGCAGCACGTAGACCTGGCCGACTTCGTACTTTTCTGCTTTGGTGAACAGCTCGATCTGCGCGATCGTCTGGTTCGCGAACGAGCTCGACATCACGAAGCTCGGGTGGCCCGTGCCGCAGCCCAGATTCACGAGTCGGCCCTTGGCCAGCATGATGATCTTCTTGCCGTCCGGGAAAGTGATGTGATCGACCTGCGGCTTGATTTCGTCCCACTCGTATTTTTCGAGCGAGGCGATGTCGATCTCGTTGTCGAAGTGGCCGATGTTGCAGACGATCGCCTGATCCTTCATCGCGGCCATGTGGGCGTGCGTGATGATGCCCTTGTTGCCGGTCGTGGTGACGAAGATGTCGGCCTTGTCGGCGGCGTATTCCATCGTCACGACCTTGTAGCCTTCCATCGCGGCCTGCAGCGCGTTGATCGGGTCGATCTCGGTGACCCAAACCTGCGCGCTCAGCGCACGCAGCGCCTGCGCCGAGCCTTTGCCGACGTCGCCGTAGCCCGCGACGACCGCGACCTTGCCGGCGATCATCACGTCGGTGGCGCGCTTGATGCCGTCGACCAGCGATTCACGGCAACCGTACAGATTGTCGAACTTGCTCTTGGTGACCGAGTCGTTGTCGTTGATGGCGCGGAACGGCAGCGTGCCGTTGGCACTCATTTCTTTCAGCCGATGCACGCCGGTCGTGGTCTCTTCGGTCACGCCGATGATCTGCGCGGCCTTGCGGGTGTACCAAGTCGGGTCGATCGCGATCTTGGCCTTGATCGAGGCGTACAGGCAGGTCTCTTCTTCGCTGGTCGGATTCGCAACCACCGAGAGGTCTTTCTCGGCGCGCTGGCCGAGGATCATCAGCAGCGTCGCGTCGCCGCCGTCGTCGAGGATCATGTTCGGGCCTTCGCCTTCGGTGCCCTTGGCGCCGAACTCGAAAATGCGGTGCGTGAAGTCCCAGTACTCGGTCAGCGTCTCGCCCTTGTGCGCGAAAACCGGCGTGCCTGCGGCAACGAGGGCGGCAGCGGCTTGGTCCTGCGTCGAGTAGATGTTGCACGAGGCCCAGCGCACGCTGGCGCCGAGCGCTTCCAGCGTCTCGACCAGCACGGCGGTCTGGATCGTCATGTGGATGCTGCCGGTGATGCGCGCGCCCTTCAGTGGCTGCGATTTCGCGAACTCGCCGCGAATGGCCATCAGGCCGGGCATCTCGGTTTCGGCGATCTTGATTTCCTTGCGGCCCCAGGCGGCGAGGCTGGCGTCGGCAATGGCGAAGTCAGATGAATTGGAAACAGCGGGCTTGAGAACGGCGTTCATATCGGGCTCCAAAAATTGAGGAACCCGCACGCGGACACTGGGGGAAAAGTTGGAACTCACCCACGAGGTCGAATCGTGCGGGTGAGCGCGGTTGCACGCGGTTTCAATCCGCGCATTCCGAGCCTGGGGCCACGCGGGGTGGACCTTGCAACGCTCCTCGGAAAGTTCTCGAATTGTAGTCGGCGCGCCGAAGTCGCGCAGAAGCCTGTGCAAGACTTGCCGGCATGACCGTGACTTCTCTCGCAATGCGTGCCCAACCTTGGGGCGAACTGCCCGACGCCGCGGCCAGCAGCGTGATCGGCGTACTGACCGACATCGACGACACTTTGACGACCACCGGCGCAATCACCGCCGACGCGCTGAGCGCGCTCGGCGCCTTGAAAGCCGCGGGTCTGCCCGTCATCGCGATCACCGGCCGCCCGATGGGCTGGAGCGAGCCGTTCGCGCACGCTTGGCCGATCGACGCGATCGTGGCCGAGAACGGCGCCGTCGGGCTGTTCGGAGAGGCGGGCTCACTCGCCATCGAATACGCGCAAGACGCCGCCACACGCGCCGGCAACGCGCAACGGTTGCGTGAGGTCGCGGCGCGCGTGTTGCGCGAAGTGCCCGGCGCGACGCTCGCGCAAGACAGCGCCAGCCGCGTCACCGACATCGCGATCGACCACGCCGAGTTCGCGCGTCTCTCGCAATCGCAGATCGACGCGGTGGTCGCGGTGATGCGCGACGCGGGCATGAACGCCACCGTCAGCTCGATCCACGTCAACGGCTGGTTCGGCGCGCACACCAAACTCAGTGGCGCGCGCTGGATCGTGGAGCGGCTGCTGCAGCGTGATCTCGAAACGGAACGCGACCGCTGGGTCTATGTCGGCGATTCGACCAACGACCAGTTGATGTTCGGGCACTTTCCGCTCAGTGTCGGCGTCGCCAACCTGATGGATTTCGGCAGCGTGCTGACGACTTGGCCCAGCTACCTGACGAAAGGTGCACGTGGCGCCGGTTTCGCCGAGGTGGCCGCGCGCCTGCTCAGGCTGCGCTGAGGGTCAGCCGACCTGCTTGATCACCGGACTCATCGCCGTCATCGTGGCCGGACCGAAAATCGTGGCGAAGGCCACGTCCTTGGCATCGCGGCCGGTGGCGACGCGCACCAGCTCGTCGATCGGCGACATGCGCGTCGCATCGAACATCACCCAGCGCCCGCCGATCCAAGCCTCGAACACGGCGTGGAAGTCGGGCGGCGGCTCGTCGAAGTTGGCGTAGCCGACGACCAGCCGCGCCGGGATGTTCAGCGCGCGGCAAAACGTCACACCGAGGTGCGCGAAATCGCGGCAGACGCCGGCGCGCTGCACGAACACGTCGCGCGCGGTGGTGGTCGCTTGCGATGAGCCGACGCGGTACTCGACGTTGGCGTGGATCCAGTCGACCACGCTCTGCACCCGCGCGTAGCCGCGCGGCAGGTCGGCAAAGATCTTCTGTGCGGCTTGACCGAGGTGGTCGGACTCGCAGTAGCGCGTCGGGTTCAGGTTGTGCATCAGCGCGTCGGGCAACTCGGCGATCGGCACTTCCAGCGCGTTCAGGTCGACCGGCAGCGGCGTGCGCAGCACGCGCGCCGTGTACTTCAGCTCGAGCCGGCCGGCGTCGGCGTGCAGGCGCAGAAAGCGGTGGTGCAGCGTCGGGTCGGCATAGATGTGCTGCGGCAGCGGCGGCGTGATCACCAGCGATTCGTTGAGCACTTGTTGATCCATGCCGTCCAGCGCGTGAATCTGGAACAGAAAGTCGCTCGGCCCGTTGACTTGGTACGACAGCGTGCAATCGATGTCGAAGGTTTGGCTGCGCGGCGATGCAGGTGCTGTCGCTCGCGGCGGCGCGGTGCTGGCGATCGGGGTGTTCAGGGTGGCGGTATCGAACATGGTCAGCTCGGAAGGATTCGGTGCACAGTACAACGACGAGCATTCAATGCCTTCCGTCGCTGCGCGGCAACCGGCGCGCGGCGCAGGCGCCGGTAGGACAAGCGCGCATCATTCGTCGCGGCCCGAAGCATCGCGCACCGCGCTTGTGCAAGACTGCGCGCCCATGACCACCGAACCTCTGCCCGCGCGCCGCGAGCTGTCGATCCTCGCGGTGGCGGCCGCGCTGGCGCTCGCCGCGGCCGTCTCGCTCGGGCTGGCGCGCTTCTCGTACGCGCTGCTGCTGCCGCCGATGCGCGCCGACCTCGGCTGGAGCTACACCACGGCCGGCGCGATGAACACCGTCAACGCCGCCGGCTACCTGGTCGGCGCGCTGCTCGCGCCCGGCTGGCTGCGGCGCTTCGGCGCGCGCAGCACGCTGCTGGCCGGCGGCGTCGGCTCGGCCCTGCTGCTGGCCGCGCACGGCGCGGTCACCGATGACGCGGCGCTTTATTTGCTGCGTGGACTGACCGGGATCGCGAGTGCGGCAACCTTCGTCTCGGGCGGGTTGCTAGCGGCGCGGCTCAGCGGGCGTGCGCCGATCGACGGCACACGGCCCGCGCCGTCGGCCGGCCTCGTGCTGGGCATCTACTACGGCGGCGCCGGCATCGGCATCGTGATCTCGGCCCTGCTGGTGCCGCAGCTGAGCGCGCTGCCCGGCGCGCACCCGTGGCGCTGGGCCTGGGTCGCACTCGGCATCGCGGCGCTGATCGCCACCGCGATCACCGCGGCCGCGACGCGTGGCACGGAGCCGGCGCGCGCGGCGCCGCCGTCGGCATCGGAACGATTCGAGTGGCGGCACTTCGGCTGCGGCCTCGCGTCGTACTTCATGTTCGGTCTCGGCTACATCGGCTACATGACCTTCGTCGTCACCTTGCTGCGCGAGCAGCAGCTCGGCAGCGTCGCGATCACGGTGTTCTATGCGCTGCTCGGCCTCGCGGTGCTGGGCTCGTCGTTCGTCTGGGCCAGCCTGCTGCACCGCCAGCTCGGCGGCGGCGCGATGCGCTTGCTGAACGCGCTGCTCGCGGTCGCGACCGTGCTGCCGGTGCTGAGCGCGCACCCGGTCGCGGTGTTCGCCTCGGGCATCCTGTTCGGCGGCGTTTTTCTGTCGGTCGTGGCCTCGACGACCCCGCTGGTGCGCCACAACCAGCCCGCCAGCGCGTGGCCGGCCGGCATCGCCGCGTTCACGATCGTGTTCGCGGCCGGGCAGATCGTCGGCCCGATGCTGGTCGGCTGGGTCGCCGACGGTGCCGGTGGCTTGCGCGGCGGGCTCGCCGTCTCGGCCGGCGTGCTGCTGCTCGGTGCGCTGATCGCCTGGGGCCAGAAGCCGCTGGATCGACGCGCCGCGTAAGTCAGCGGTCGAGCCCGAGAAAGCCGCGCATCCGGTCGAGCTCGTCGCTGAGGCCGCTCCTGAACGCCGCGTCGCGTGGCGCCTTGCCGGCGACGTAGCCGAAGTTCACCGCCAGCGCCCCGCCACTCGCGCTCGCATTGGCCCAGCCGACCACTTGGTCGTGCCACAACAGCGGCAGCGCGTAGTAGCCGAGCTTGCGCTTCGGCGCCGGCGTGTAGGCCTCGAAACGGTAGGCCCAGCCCCAGAAGTGCTCGAAGCGGCGGCGGTCCCAGACGACCGGGTCGAAGGGCGTCAGCAATCTCACTTTGTCGTCAGGCCGCCATCGCGTGGAATTCGGCTTCTCCGCGGCCGGCCAGTACCAGTCGACCCGGTCGAGCCGCTGATGTGCGAGCCGGTGCTTGGCGCGCGCGAGCGTCGCGGCGCGTTGGGCTCGCCACTGCGGCGCGCCGACGCCGAGCAGGCTGACGAGGTGCCCGAGGGTCGCGAACGGCAGCGGCGCGTACTTGGCGACGACGAGGTCGACCAGCGCGTCCATCCGCGCCGCAGCGGTCGCGGCATCGGGCTCGATCGCGTCGCCCGCGTCACGGACCGGCACCGCATAGACGCGCGTGCCGCCGTCGCGCCGCGCCACGCGCAGCATGCCGCGGTAGTGCATTTCGTCGAGCAACTGCGTGCTGGCGTTCGACGAGCCGCCGAACCAGTTCGTCGTCTTGCCGTGTGCGAAGTGGAGGTCGACCTCGCGCGGGTGCACGGCGCCGCGCCCGCGGATGAATTCGAGCACCGCGTCGGCCTGCTTCAGGCGCGCCGGCGCCCACGCGGTGCGAGC
>JANXVK010000504.1 GCA_025351675.1 Rhizobacter sp. | reverse complement strand
TTGCCGCCGGTCCATTCGAGAAAGCTCGCGAGGCCGCGGCCTCGCAGCAGGCCCTTCGCTTCGCTGAGCTGCCGGCGCGCGCCGAACCCGTTCCAGTCGGCCAGCGCCAGGCCCTTGTCGAGGATCTGCTCGAAGCGGCCGCTGTCATAGGTCTGCGCCATCGCGTTCTTGTACGGCATCGCCTCGGGCGCGATCAAGTTGCGGCGCCGCAGTTCGGCCGGGTCGAGTTTCATTTCACGCGCGGCGGCGTCGAACAACCGCTCGGTGATGTAGATCGCCTCGGGCCGGCCCGCTCCGCGGTAGGCGCCGGTCGGCGTGGTGTTGGTCATCACCGCGATGAAGTGCAGGTCGATGGTCTGGATGTCGTAGACGCTGGTCGAGACCCACGGCCCGATCAGCAGCTGGATCGCGACGCCGACGCCCATCGCATACGCGCCGACGTTCGCGAGCGAGCGCACGCGCATCGCGAGCACGCGGCCGTTCGCATCGAGCGCCATTTCGGCGCGGCTGATCACATCGCGGCCATGCACCGCCGACAGGAACTCCTCGACGCGCTCGGCCTGCCAGCGCACCGGTCGCTTCAGCTCTTTCGCGGCGAACGCGACGACGATGTCTTCCGGGTGGATGCCGGTCTTCATGCCGAAGCCACCGCCGACGTCGCCGACGACGACGCGCGTGTTCTCCAAGGTCAGCCCCGGGATCGCGTCGACGAACGAGGCGCGCGAGCCGGTCGGCATCTGGCTGCTCAGGCGAACGGTCAAATGTTTCGCGGCGGCGTCGAACGCTGCCACGATGCTGCGCGGCTCCATCGAGTTCGGCGCGAGGCGCTGGTTGACCAGATCGAGCGACACCGTGTGCGCGGCCGCGGCGAACGCCGCTTCGGTCGCGGCGATGCTGCCGTGGCGCAGCTCGGCCGCGACGTTGTCGGGCGCTTCGGGGCACAGCACCGGTGCGCCGGGCGCGGTCGCGCGCACCGGGTCGACCACCGCGGGCAGCTCGTCATAGTCGACCATCACCGCCTCGACCGCGTCGCGCGCGGCCTCGCGCGATTCGGCCACGACCGCGGCGACGGCTTCGCCGACGAAGCGAACGGTGTCGAGCGCGAGCGCATGACGCAGCGCTGTGGCTGGCGGCTGGCCGTTCGCGCGCGGAAAACCGGCCAGCTTCGGCATCGGCTTGACGCCCGCCGCGACCAGTTGCGCGCCGGTGTAGACCGCAATCACGCCGGGCATCGCGGCTGCAGCCGCCACGTCGATCGACCTGATGCGCGCGTGCGCGTAGGGCGAGCGCAGAAAGGCGATGTAGCCCGCGCCCTCGACCGGCACGTTGTCAGTGAACTGGCCCTTGCCGACCAACAGGCTCGCGTCTTCGACACGCTTGACGGCCTGACCGCTGCCGAAACGGGTGGCGACGGGGGTGGGAGTGCTCATGGTCGGGTTCCTTGTGGCAATGACGCGTTCTGCCGATCGTAGCGGCGCTAGAGAAACTTCATGATCGCCATCGCCAGCAGGCTCAGCAGCACGCTGCTGGCGAACGGCACGAACCACTCGCGACCGAACAGCCGGAAACGGAAGTCGCCGGGGAGCTTGCCCAGTCCGAGCTTTTCGAGCCACGGGCGCAGGCCGCTGAACAGGATCAGCGCGAGGAAGACCACCAGCAGCCATCGGATCACAGCGTGTGCGTCCGGTCGCCGCCGCTGAAGCCGAGTGGCTCGGCGTTGAATGCGGCGCCGCAGCCCTTCGCGAATGCGATCACCTTGAACAGCTCGCCCATCTCGTGCTCGGTCAGCAGCTTCTGCGTGTTCGCCGTCGTGCGCAGATCGGCACCTTCAAGCAACTCCATCACACCGCAGTTGATCAGGAAGTGCGCCTGCGTCGTGTAGCCGAGCACGTCGAGGCCGGCGTTCTGCGCCGCGAGCGCGATGCCGGTGAAGTTGACGTGCGCGGTGATGTCCTTGATGCCGATGTCGACGAGCGGGTCGGTGTCTGCCAGGTGCGCGCGGTGGCACATCAGCGTGCCGCCGTCACGCTGCGGGTGGTAATACTCGGTTTCGGGAAAGCCGTAGTCGATGAAGAACGCTGCGCCACGGGTCAGGCGCTCGGCGAGCGTCGCGATGAAGGCCTGCGCTTGTTGATGAGTCTCGGTGACCGTGCCGGCCGCGAACGGGCCGTCGAACGGCGGCTTCTGCACGCTCGGGCGATCGCCCCACGCGAATCCTTCGCCGTGCGCGACGACGCCGCGCTCGAACCACTGCGTGCCGTCGAAATGCAGCAGTTGCACCGGCATCGCATCGAGCACCTCGTTGCCGACGATCACGCCGGCGATCTGCGCGGGCAGCGCGTCGACCCAGCGCACACGGTCGCCGAACGCCGCGAGACGTTCGCGCTGACGCTCGCGCAGCGTGCCCGACAGATCGACGATCGTGTAGTGCTCGACCTGCTGGCCGAGCTCCGCGAGCGCCCCCAGCAACTGCGCCGCGAGCGCACCCGAGCCGGCGCCGAACTCCCAGACCTCGCGCGTGTCGCTCGCCTGCAGGGCCTGCTCCACCTGCCGCGCAAGCGCGCGCCCGAACAGCGGCGAGAGCTCCGGCGCGGTGACGAAATCGCTGCCCGATTGGGGTAGCGTACCGAACTTGCGGCCGTGGCTCGTGTAGTAGCCCAGACCCGGCGCGTACAGCGCCATCGCCATGAAGCGGTCGAACGCCAGCCAGCCGCCGTCGCGGGAGATCGCCGCGTGGATCAGTTTGGAGAGTGCCGCCGATACACTGGCGGATTGATTCAGTTGCATAAGGCATTGTAGAAACCATGACCACCGCCACACGCCCCGTCGTTCTCGTCACCGGCGCCGCCCGGCGACTCGGCCGCGCGATGGCGCTCGACTTGGCCGCGCACGGCTTCGACGTGGCGGTCCACTACCGCGGCTCTGAGGCAGATGCGCAGGCGACGGTCGGCGAGCTGCAAGCGCTCGGCGCCCGGGCGCAGGCATTCCAGGCCGATCTGTCGGATGAGGCGGCGTGCCGCGCGCTGGTGCCTGCGGTGGCCGCCCACTTCAAGCGCGTCGACGCGATCGTCAACAGCGCCTCGACCTTCGAGTACGACGACCCGGCGAGCTTCACGGTCGCGTCGATGGAAACGCACTGGCGTGCCAACACCGCGCCGGCGATTCTGCTTGCGCAAGCGCTGCATGCGCACCTCGACGGTTGTTCCGAGACCGGCTGTGTCGTCAACCTCATCGACCAGAAGCTCTGGAACCCGAACCCCGACTACTTCTCGTACACGCTGTCGAAGGCCGCGCTGCAGAGCGCAACCGTGATGCTCGCGCAGGCGCTCGCGCCGCGCGTGCGGGTGTGCGGCGTCGCGCCCGGCGTCACGCTGGTGTCCGGCCCGATGAACGCCGACGAGTTCGCCGCGGCGCACAAAATGACGCCGCTGGAACGCTCGTCGACACCGGAAGACATCGCACGCGCGGTGCGCTTTCTGATCGAATCGCCCGCGATCACCGGCACCACTCTGCTGGTCGACGGCGGCCAGCACCTCGCCGCGCAGTCGCGCGACGTGCTTTACCTCGCCAAGAATTCCTGAGACCCACGCCATGCAAAGCCTGCTCAGTCACCCCAGCCTGATGGATTGCCGACGCCTCTTTCTGCGCGACTACGAGGTGTTCATCAACATCGGCGTGCACGCGTTCGAGAAGACGGGCGAGCAGCGCGTGGTGATCAACGTCGACCTCTACATCCCGCTCGCGCTCTCGACGCCGAAGGCCGACGAACTCGACGAGGTGGTCGACTACGACTTCATTCGCCGCAGCATCGCCGAACGCATCTCGCGCGGCCACATTCACCTGCAGGAAACACTGTGCGACGAGATGTTGGCGATCATGCTGGCGCACCCGAAAGTTCGCGCTGCACTGGTCTCGACCGAGAAGCCCGACGTGTACCCCGATTGCGCATCGGTCGGCTGCGAAGTGTTCGGCTTGAAAGAAAGATCATGAGCGCCGTGTTCGAGCCGCCCACGTTGAAAGAGCGACTGTCGGTCGAGCTGACCAAGCTCAGCAAACGCCTGCACCGCCAAGTCGGTCAGGCGATCGTCGACTTCAACATGATCGAGGAAGGCGACAAGGTCATGGTCTGCGTCTCGGGCGGCAAAGACAGTTATGCGCTGCTCGACATCCTGATCGGCCTGCGCGCGCGCGCGCCAATCGACTTCGAGATCGTCGCGGTGAATCTCGACCAGAAGCAGCCGGGCTTCCCCGACCACGTGCTGCCCAAGTACCTGAAGCAGGCCGGCGTGCCGTTTCACATCGAGAACCAGGACACCTATTCGATCGTCAAGCGCGTGATCCCCGAAGGCAAGACCATGTGCAGCCTGTGCTCGCGGCTGCGGCGCGGCATTCTTTACCGTGTTGCCGGCGAGTTGGGGGCGACGAAGATCGCGCTTGGTCACCACCGCGACGACATGTTGCAGACCCTGTTCATGAACATGTTCTTCGGCGCGAAGCTGAAAGGAATGCCGGCCAAGCTCGTCAGCGACGACGGAAAAAACATCGTGATCCGCCCGCTCGCCTACGTGAATGAACTCGACCTGGAGCGCTGGGCCGCGCACCGCGCGTTCCCGATCATCCCGTGCACGCTGTGTGGCAGCCAGGACAACCTGCAGCGGGTGCAGACCAAGCAGATGCTGCGCGACTGGGACCGGCGCTTTCCCGGCCGCATCGACAACATGTTCAACGCGATGGGCAATGTCGTGCCCTCGCACCTGATGGACCGGAACCTCTACCCTTTCGCCACACTCAAAGCCACCGGTGTGGCCGATTCCGCCGGCGACCACGCTTTCGATGACGAGGGTTGCGATACGCCTTCGCCGGCGACCGCCATCCCGATTCGGGCGCAACCGTAGCGTGCCCAGGAGACACCCATGCTCAGACTCATTTCCGCCCTCGCGATCGCGCTGGTGCTCGGCGGTTGCGCTGCGTTCAACAACCTGAACAACGAGGTGTCGACCTTCGGCGCGTGGCCGGCCGAGCGCAAGCCGGCGAGCTTTGTGTTCGAGCGCTTGCCGTCGCAGCAGGCGCACCCGGAGCGTCAGGTGCAACTCGAAACCGCCGCGCGCGGTGCGCTCGAAGCGGCGGGCTTTCGCGCGGCGCCCGATGCGGGCAATGCCGAGTACCTGATGCAGATCGGAGCGCGCGTCAGCAGCAACGACCCGTGGATCTACGACGACCCGCTGTTCTGGCGTGGCGGCTGGCGCTACGGGTACGGCGCGAGCCATGGCTACGGTTACGGCAGCTTCGGCCGCGGTTGGGGACCGGGCTGGGGCTTCAACGGCGGCATCGCGTACACGTCGACCTTCGAGCGCGAAGTGGCGCTGCTGATCCGGGATCGCAAGACCGGCGCGTTGTTGTACGAGGCACGCGCCAGCAACACCGGCCCGTCGACCGCGATGGACTACCTGATGCCGGCGATGTTCGAGGCCGCGCTGAAAGACTTTCCGAGCGCCGGGCCGAACCCGCGCAGCGTGACGACGCCGATCTCGCGGCAGTAGAGCAGCTCAGTTCGGGTCGGCGGCGGCGGGTGCCGCCGCGATGGCACGCAGGTCGGCCTCCCAGCCCGCCAGCTTCTGCGCCGCGGTGCGGCGCTGTGCCGGCGTGGTCGCGTTGTGCAGGCTGGCACCGAGTCCGCAATTGAACTCCGCCAAGCGCTCGCTGTAGCGCCGCCAGGGCTCGCGTGGCGAGCGTTCCAGCCGCTCGACATAGCCATGCAGCTCGGCCAGCGCCTGCTCGCGGCTCGCCTTCCCGGCGGTCAGCTTGCGCAGCATCAGCAGCACATCGAGCTGACGCTGGCGGCGCTCGGCGAACCACAGCTCGGCATCGAACGGCGAGCGCGCCAAACCGTCGGCGAGGCGCGCTCGCTGCGCGTCGTCGAGCCGGCCGTAGAGCGTTTCGGCGCGGTCGACGGCCCGCTTCAGGTTCTCTTCGGCGCGCTTGCGCGGCTCGGGCTGCAGGAAGTCGTCGCGAAACTCGGCATTGAATTTCGCATAGCGCGCGTCGAGGTAACCGATCTGCTCGGGCGTGACTGTCAGCATCACCTCGGCCGCAGCCGGCGCGATCCGGTCGAACGCGATGTGGGCCCGCTTCACGACCTGGCCCTGCCACTCGCACACGCGCGCTGCGGTCGTGTCGGCCAGCACCTCAGCTTGGGCGCGCGCGAGCTGCGCCGCGTAGTCGGGCAATTGCGTGCGCCGATGCCAAGCGAACCACTGCCCGATGGCGTCGCGCACGCGCGCTGTCTGCGCACTGTTGAAATCGACGTAACCGTCGAGCCGCCAGTAGACCAAATCGGGTGCGGCGCCGTAGCCGATGCGCAGCGCGCTGCAGCCGCCGAGCAGCGCGATGGGCACGAACAAGGCGCCGATAATCAGCGACCGGAACCCGAACGTTTGAAAGACAGACAACATGGCGCTCGACATCGTGATCATGGCCGCGGGCAAAGGCACCCGCATGAGATCCGCCCTGCCGAAAGTGCTGCACCAACTGGCCGGACGCAGCCTATTGCAGCATGTTCTGCGAACCGCTGCCGATCTGGGGGCGGACGGCATCGTCGTGGTCACGGGCCATGGCGCCGAACAGGTCGAAGCGGCGGTCACCGCGCCGCACATGCAGTTCGTGCGCCAGATGCCGCAGCTCGGCACCGGCCACGCGGTCCGGCAGGCGGTGCCCTTGCTGCATGCCGAGGGCACGACGCTGATCCTGAACGGCGACGTGCCGTTGATCGAGGCCGCGACCGCGCGCGCGCTGGTCGAGGCCTGTCGCGGCACGCGATTGGCGCTGCTGACGGTGGCGCTGGCGGACCCGACCGGCTACGGCCGGGTCGTGCGCGGCGACCCGGCCGGGCGCGCAGCGGACGAAGGCGGCCGCGTCCACGGCATCGTCGAGCACAAAGACGCGAACCCGGCCGAGCGCCTGATCCGCGAGGTCTACACCGGCGTGATGGCCGCGCCGACCGCGCATCTCAAGCGCTGGCTGGCCGCCATCGGCAACGACAACAGCCAAGGCGAGTTCTACCTGACCGACGTGGTCGCGATCGCCGTGGCCGACGACGTCGCCGTCGTCACGGTCAAGGCCGCGAGCGAAACCGAGGTGCTCGGGGTCAACAGCCCGGTGCAGTTGGCCGAACTGGAACGGCGCCTTCAGCGCCAGCAGGCCGAGGCGCTGATGGAGGCCGGCGTGCGGCTGGCCGATCCGGCACGCTTCGACCTGCGCGGCGAGCTGGAGTGCGGGGCGGATGTCGAAATCGACGTGAACTGTGTCTTCGAGGGCGCCGTGATGCTCGGCGATGGTGTGCGCATCGGCGCGAACTGCGTGATTCGCAACGCGATCATCGCGGCGAACGCGGTGATCCACCCGTTCACCCACATCGACGGCGAAGCGCTCGGCGTGCGCGTGGGGACGGGCTGTTCTGTCGGCCCGTTCGCGCGGCTGCGGCCGGGCGCGGTGCTGGCCGAAGAGGTGCACATCGGCAACTTCGTCGAAGTGAAGAACTCGACCTTGGCGAAGGGCGCGAAGGCGAACCACCTCGCGTATCTGGGCGACGCGACGGTCGGAGAGCGCGTCAACTACGGCGCCGGTACCATCACCGCGAATTACGACGGTGCGAACAAGCACCGCACCGTGATCGGCAACGACGTGCACGTCGGCAGCAATTGCGTGCTGATCGCACCGATCACGCTCGGCGACGGCGCCACGATCGGCGGCGGCTCGACACTCTCGAAGGACGCGCCGGCCGGGCAACTGACGGTCGCGCGCGGCAGGCAGCTGTCGCTCGCCGGCTGGAAGCGGCCGGCGAAGAAGCGGTAGCGCCGCATACCGCGGCGGCGCCCGCCGGTTCAGCCCGGCAGCGCGGCGGCAGTCTCCAGCGCCAGGCACAGGTCGTCCCAGGCCTTGGCCTTGTCTTCCGGGTTGCGCAGCAGGTAGGCCGGGTGGTAGGTCACGATCAACGGCACGCCCTGGTACGCGTGCACGCGGCCGCGCAGCCGGCCGATCGGCTCGGTGCTGCGCAGCAGGCTGTGGACCGCGAAACGGCCCATCGCGACGATGATCTTCGGCTGCACCAGTTGCACCTGGCGGATCAGGAACGGCTCGCACTTCGAGAGCTCGTCGGGCTCGGGGTTGCGGTTGCCGGGCGGCCGGCACTTGATCGTGTTGGCGATGTAGACCTGCCTGGCTGGCTCGGCTTCGCCGCGCGTCAGTGCGATCGCGCGCAGCATGTTGTCGAGCAACTGGCCCGACTTGCCGACGAAGGGCTCGCCCTGGCGGTCTTCCTGCTCGCCCGGTGCTTCGCCCACGATCATCCAGTGCGCACGCTCGTTGCCGACGCCGAACACGGCCTGGCGCCGGCCCTCGCAGAGCTTGCAGGCGGTGCACGCGGCGACGGTCTCGCGCAGTGCGGGCCAGTCGAGGGTGGCGACTGGCGAGAGCGGCTCGACGCGGCGCGGGCTCGGTGCCGGCACGGGCGACTGCGCGAGCGGCGGAGCAACTCGCTTCGCCGGGGCGGGCGGCACGTCGGCGAGCGGCTCGGTCGTGCCGGGCGCCGCGGCGTCCTCCGGCGCGGCCCAAACGCGCACACCCATCTCGGCGAGCATTGCGCGCTGGCGCTCATCCCAGCGCATCGTTCGCTCCGGCGGCATCGAACTTCAGGCTCATCACGACCGCGTCCTCGCGGCGCGCGAACGGCGCCGGGTAGTAGCCCTTGCGCACGCCGACCTGGGTGAAGCCGAGGTGCAGGTACATCGCGCGGGCCTTCGCGTTGCTCGCGCGCACTTCGAGCCAGAGTTCGCGCGCGTGCTGGGTGTGGCAGAGCGCGATCAGCGCGTCGATCAGCGTGCGCGCGTGGCCGCGGCCCTGCACCGCCGGCGCAACCGTGATGTTGAGCAAGTGCATCTCGTCGACACCGCCCATCGCGATGAAGTAGCCGAGCAACTCGCCACGTTCACCGCGCAGCACGCGCGCCGGGTAGCCGGCGGCGAGCGAATCGATGAAATTGCCGCGGCTCCACGGGAACGGATAGGCCGCCGCCTCGACCGCCATCACCGCCTCGAGATACGCGGTGGTCATCGGCAGCAGCGTGGGCGCCGTCTCGTTCGCGGCTTCCTTCGCCGCCTCCTTCCATTGCGCGCTCATCAGGTGGCCTCCGTGCTGCGCACTGCGGCAAATTCGCCCTTGGGGCGGCCCGGCAGGCTCACCGCCCCGCCTCCAGCTTCGCGAGCCGTGCCGCATCGCGCTCGACCGTCGTCTGCGCGACCTTGTCGCGCACGTAGAGCGGCAGCGCGAGGGCCGCATCGACCGCGCCGCCAGCGGCCCACAGCGCGCGTGCCAGTGGCAGCATCGCGCGGGCACGCGGCAGCGCGTCGGGGGCGAGGCGCGCGTCGTGCGTCGCGAGCCGGTCGCCGAACGCGGCGAGCGCGCTGCCGGCGATCAGCTCGGGCGGCTGCGCACGCCAGCGTTCGTCGAGCGCATCGGGCGTCGTCAGCAGCGGCGCGTCGAGCACGGCCCAGCGACCGGCGGCGAACCCGTACTGCGCCGCGTAGACCTCGTTCATGCGCGCGTCCATCGCGACCCAAACGCGCTGCGCGCGCGGGTCGTCGCCGCGCGCGTCTTCGGCCACCGCCAACAGCGTGTCGATCGGCAGCACCGGCTTGTTCGCACCAAACGCCAGGCCTTGCGCGACCGAACAGGCAGTGCGCAAGCCCGTGAACGCGCCCGGCCCGCGGCCGAACGCGATCGCGTCGAGCTCGCGCAACGTGACGCCCGCTTGAGCGAGCAGCGCGAGGATCGCCGGGATCAAGGTCGCCGAGGCTTGCGCGCCGCCCGCCGCCTCGTGCGTCAACACCTCGCCGCGCACCGCGAGCGCGATGCTCATGTGCTCGGTGGCGGTGTCGAAGGCGAGCAGCGAGTCAGGCATCCGACGAGTTTAGCCGCGGCACTCTGTGCGGTTCCCCTGTGCGATCATCGATCCATGCTGCTCCGCCCCGTGCTGTGCGCCGTGCTGGCGTTGTTGGTCTCGGCAGCGTCGTTCGCGGCGCCCGATGCCCTGCCGGCCCCGGTCAGCGCCGCGCTTGATCGCGCCAAGGTGCCGCGCGATGCGGTCGTCGCGATGGTCCAGGAGGTGGGCAGCGCGCACCCGCGCCTGGTCTGGCAGGTCGATCAGCCGGTCAACCCGGCCTCGCTGATGAAGCTGCTGACGACCTATTCGGCGCTCGAACTGCTGGGCCCGGCCTGGACCTGGGCTACGCCGGTCTGGCTGCAGGGCACGTTGCGCGACGGTGTGCTCGACGGCAACCTCGTGATCAAGGGCACCGGCGACCCGAAGCTCGTGCTCGAGCGCCTGTGGCTGCTGCTGCGCCGCGTCCAGCAGCTCGGCGTGCGCGAGATCCGCGGCGACATCGTGCTCGACCGCAGCGACTTCAAGGTGCCCGAGCAGAACCCGGCCGATTTCGACGGCGAGGCGCTGCGGCCCTACAACGTGCGCGCCGATGCGCTGATGCTGAACTACAAGGCGGTGGTGTTCACGTTCACGCCCGACGCGGCGCGCGCCATCGCGACGATCTCGACCGACCCGCCGCTCGCCGGCGTGCGCGTCGACACCAGCGTGCCGCTCACGGCCGGCGCCTGCGACGACTGGCGCGGTTCGCTGCGCGCCGACTTCAGCGACCCGTTGCGGCTGCGCTTCGCCGGCAGCTACGCGGCATCGTGTGCCGAGAAGACCTGGGCCACCGCCTACGCCGACCCCGAGCGCTACAACGCCCGCGCGCTGCTCGGCATGTGGAAAGAGATCGGCGGGCGCATCGGCGGCACGGTCCGCGACGGCGTGGCACCGAGCACGCCGCCGACCTTCGAGTCGCCCTCGCCGGCGCTCGCCGAGGTGGTCCGCGACATCAACAAGTACAGCAACAACGTGATGGCGCAGCAGCTGTTCCTGACGCTCGGTCTCACACAGCGCAACGCTGGCACGCCGGAGGCGGCGCGCGAGGTGATCCGGCAATGGAGCAGGGAGCAGCTCGGCGCCGCGAGCGCGTCGCTCGTGGTCGACAACGGCTCGGGCCTGTCGCGCGAATCGCGCGTCAGCGCGCAGTTGCTGACACGCCTGCTGCTCGCCGCATGGGCGAGCCCGGTGATGCCCGAGCTGATCGCCTCGCTGCCCATTCAAGGCATCGACGGCACGCTCGGGCCTCGCCGTGCCGCCCCAAGAGGCCCGACCTCCTCAGGGGACGACGCCGCAGGCGTCTTGGGGCCGTCATTCCCGCGTTCACGCGCGACGCTGGTCCGGGCGCACCTGAAGACCGGCTCGCTGCGCGACGCGGCCGGCATCGCCGGTTATGTGCTGGCGAACTCCGGCCGGCGCTATGTGGTCGTCGCAATCGCGAACCACCCGAACGCGAATTCGGCACGGCCGGCATTCGACGCCTTGGTGCAATGGGCCGCGAACGACGCCGCGATCACGGCTGCGGCATCGGCGGCAGACCCCCGGAACTGAGCGGTGGCGCCGGCCTTCAAGCAAATGTGGCTTTGCCACTTTGCTTGACCCCCGCGGGGGCAGGCTGGGCGCAGCCCGGCCTTGGGGGTCGCTCAGAACGGGTTTTTCTGAGCCCGCGACGTGGCCAGCGATCCGAGCGAGGACTGGCCGATCGGGCCCAGACGGCGGCCGTCGGCCCACAGCCAGACCGAGTTGACCGCATCGGCCACGACGGTGTTGGTTGTGCACCTGGGCAGCGCGACGCTGCAGGCGGGCTGCGTCGTGTTGTTGATCGAGCCGCGGCCGTTGCGCGCTGCGGTGTCGACGGCCTTCAGGTACTCGTCGAGCTGGATCAGGCCGATCTTGTGGCCGTCGTTCAGTATGCCGGCCAGCAGCGCATCGTTGAACTTGGTCGACAGCCGCGTCAGCAGCGCCGGGTTGCCGTCGGTCGAACCGGCCGAGCGGTCACCTGCGAACGGCGTCAAGCCCATGTCGGGGATCGTGACGATCAGCACCTTGGCGCCATACCCGGTGAGTCGGTTGACCTGCGCCGCGAGCGCCTCGCCCGCGGCGGTCAGGTTTGCACCCAACTGATCTTCGCCGACGGCGGGATACTGCTGCAACTGCGCGACCACGTCGTTCGCACCCGCCAGCACGGTAACCATGTCCCCGTCCGCGAAGCCGCCGTTGCTGAGGTGCGTGTCGATCTGGCCGGCAATGTCGGCCACCGTCGCGCCATCGGCCGCGTAGATGCGGCTTTGCGGGTCGGTCGCGAAACCCGGGCATTGCGGGAACGTGAGCCCATACAACGCGGCGACCTGTTGAACCCAGATCGGCGCCGAGGCGCAGTCGAGTTGCGTCGTCGAACCCGCGACGAGCGCGTTGATCGAATACTTGCTGCCATCGGCATTGATGGCGCTGAGCTCGTCGCCGAAGGCGATCACGCGGGTGGCACGGAAGGTCGCGACCTGTTCGCCGCCGCCGCACGACGCCAGCAGCGTGGTCGCCGCCAGCACGCCGGCGCACAGCGCGGCGCGGGCTTGTCTCTTCACATTCAACTTCATTCAAGGCTCCAGGAAATCGGCGGGGAAAGCGGCGCGGCGCAGGGACGACAAGGCCGTCGGATCATGCGGCCGCCGCGCGAGTGAGCCGGTCGCGCACGCCGTCCCACTCGGATTGCGGCGGCGGCTCCTCGACCCAGATCAGCTGCACGCCCTCGGCATCGAGTTCGCGCAACACCGAGAACAACTCGTGCGCCGCCTTCTCGGGCAGCGACGGCATGCGCCGGTGCCGCACCCCGCGCGTGGCGGCCGGCGGTGTGCCGCGTGAATATACCGCCAGCTTCAGCGGCGGCTCGCCCAGCACTTGCAAAGCCGTGTGAAGCATCGCCGAGGGCATCAGCCGCAGCCGCGCATTCGGCGCGTAGTGCGCGGCGAGCGTGCCGGGTGCACGCGGCGCGTCGGCATCGGGTGCACGCAGCGGTTCGCCGGTGACGGCCTCGATGCGCGCACGGCTCAACACGCCCGGTCGCAGCAGGACCGGGTGGCCACGCGAGCAGTCGACGATGCCGGACTCGATCCCGACTTCCGAATCGCCGCCGTCGAGCACCGCGAGCGCAGCGCCGAACTCGTCGTCCACATGCGCGGCACGCGTCGGGCTGACGCGCCCGAAGCGGTTCGCGCTCGGCGCGGCCACGCCTGGCACGCCGCGCGCATGCGCAGCGGCGAGCAGCGCCCGCGCCACCGGGTGCGACGGGCAGCGCAGACCGATGCTGGTCTGGTGGCCCGCGGCCGCCGCGCCCATCGACGGCACGCGCGGCAGGATCAGCGTCAGCGGGCCGGGCCAGAACGCATCGATCAGCCGCTGCGCCAGCGCCGGCACCTCGGCCGCGAACGGCGCGATCTGTGTGGGTTCGGCCACGTGCACGATCAGCGGATGGTTCTCGGGCCGGCCCTTGGCGCGGAAAATCTTCAGCACCGCGGCCGGATCATCGGCGCGCGCCCCCAAGCCGTAGACGGTCTCGGTCGGGAATGCGACGAGCTCGCCGGCGGCGAGCAGGTCGGCCGCGCGTTCGATGGCTTGGCGGTCGGCGCCGTCGAGTCGCATCTCGGTCACCAGCCTTCGATGCCGAGCAGCGCGGCGGCTTCGCGCGCCACCTCGGCGGCGCGCGCAGCGCTCTCGGCGGTGACCGTCAGGTGGCCCATCTTGCGGCCCGGCCGGGCCTCGGCCTTGCCGTACAGGTGCAGGTGCACGCCGGGCAGCGCGAGCACGGCGGCCCAGTCGGGGCCCGCTTCAACCGCTTCGCCATCGTCATCGAACCACAGATCGCCGAGCAGGTTCAGCATCACACACGGCGAATGCAGGCGCGGCGCGACCAGCGGCGCGCCGGTCAGCGTGCGCACCTGCAGATCGAACTGCGACACGTCGCAGGCGTCGATGCTGTAGTGGCCGGAGTTGTGCGGGCGCGGCGCCATCTCGTTGGCGACCAGCGCGCCATCGGCCAGCACGAAGAACTCGACGCAGAGCACCCCGACGTAACCGAGCTCGGCGGCGATCCGGCGTGCGCTCTCGATCGCGCGCTGCTGCACGTCGGCGGCCACGTCGGGCGCAGGCACCTGCGTGACGGCGAGGACGCCGTCGCGGTGCAGGTTCTGCTGCACCGGCAGGTTGACGACGGCACCGTCGGCGCCGCGCGCGACGATCACGCTGATCTCGTGCGCCAGCGGCAGCATCTTCTCGAGCACGCAGGTCACGCTGCCGAGCGCGGCCCAGCCCGAGGCGAGCTCGGCGCGGCTGTCGACACGCACCTGGCCCTTGCCGTCGTAGCCCAGCCGCGCGGTCTTCAGAATGCCCGGCAGCAGATCGCCGCGCACCGACACGAGTTGCCCGACCGACTCGAGCACCGCGTGCGGCGCGCAGGCCACACCGCTGCGGTCGAAATGCGCCTTTTCGGCGGTGCGGTCCTGGCAGATCGCGACCGCCGCCGCGCCGGGCGCGACCGGGCGGCGCCCTGCCAGCGACGCGAGCGCGCGCGCCGGCACGTTCTCGAACTCGGTGGTGATGGCGGCGCTCAGATCGGCGAGTTGGGCGAGGCCGGACTCGTCGAGGTAGCCGGCACGAATGTGGTGGTGTGCGATCAGGCCGGCCGGGCTGGCTGGATCGGCATCGAGCACCGCGGTCGCGTAGCCCATCTGCTGCGCGGCATGCACAAACATGCGCGCGAGCTGGCCGCCGCCCATGACACCGAGCGTCGCGCCAGGCGCGACGAACGGCGTCACGCCCGGCCCTTCGCCCAGGGTGGCACCCGGGGCGATGATCGGCGAGCTCATTTCAGATCGGCCGTCATCGCACGCGCGGCCTCGGTCTGGCGGGTGCGATACGCGTCGAGCATCGCGCGCAAGGCCGGGTCTTCGTTCGCCAGCATAGCGACCGCGAACAGCGCCGCGTTGGCCGCGCCGGCGACGCCGATCGCGAAGGTCGCGACCGGGATGCCCCTCGGCATCTGCACGATCGAATGCAGCGAGTCGACCCCCTGCAGGTGCCGGCTCGCGACCGGCACGCCGAGCACCGGCACGGTCGTCTTTGCCGCCAGCATCCCGGGCAGGTGCGCGGCGCCGCCGGCGCCGGCGATGATCGCCTTCAGCCCGCGGCCGGCGGCCTGTTCCGCATACGCGAACATTTCGTCCGGCATGCGATGGGCCGAGACGACGCGCGCTTCATGGGGGATGCCGAACTCGGCGAGAATCTCGGTGGCGGCGCGAAGGGTGTCCCAATCACTGCTGGAACCCATCACCACGCCGACCACCACGGGGGCGCTGCTCACGGCTCGCTCCAAGTGCTGATCAACTTGAATTGTAGGCGGCGTGGCGCCATCTCCCTGCTCGCGCCAACCGCCCCCGGAAGCTCCCACCATGCCAAACATCTCACTGCAGAACTTCGAAACCGACCTGATCAAGGCCTCGATGCAGCAACCGGTGCTGCTCGACATCTGGGCACCCTGGTGCGGCCCCTGCAAGGCGCTCGGGCCGGTGCTGGAGAAGCTCGAAACCGACTATGCGGGCCGCTTCACGCTGGCCAAGCTCAACGCCGACGAGCAGCCCGAGATCACCGCCCAGCTCTCGCAGACGTTCGGCGTGCGCAGCATCCCGTTCTGTGTGCTGTTCAAGGACGGCCAGCCGGTCGACGGCTTCGTCGGCGCGCTGCCCGAGGAGCAGGTGCGCAGCTTCCTCGACAAGCATGTGCCGAGCGCGGTCGAGGCCGTGGCCGACGCCGAAGTGGCCGCGGCCGAGTCGCTGATCGCCGAGGGCGACACCGAGGCGGCACTCGAGAAGCTGCATGAGGCCGTGGCCATCGACCCGGGCAACGACACCGCACGCTACGAGTACCTGCGCGCCCTGCTTGGCGCCGGCCGGAGGGCGGAGGCGCGGACGGCGTACGAGCCGGTAGCCTCGAACGTTATGCAGGACGCGCGCCTCACCGCGTGCGGACATTGGCTGGAGGCCTGCGAGCGGGCAGAGAGTGGCCGCTCCGACGCGCAACTCGACCAAGCAGTGGCCGCCGACAAGTGCGACTTCGATGCTCGGTTCGAGCATGCCCAGCGCCGGTTCGCGGCGCAGGACTTCACCACGGCCATGGACGAACTGCTTGAAATCCTGATGCGCGACAAGGGGTGGCGAGACGGGCTGGCACGCAAGACCTATGTTGCCATTCTGCAGATCATGACCCGGCCCCCGCCGGTGACAGTTCTCGGTCAGGCAGGGCGCACAGGCGTGCTGGAGCTTGCTCCCAAGACGTCGATCGGGGCAAGCGACCCGGCCTTGGACCAATATCGCCGAAGGCTGAGCATGGCTGTCTTCTGATCTTGCTGCGTCACAAGCGCAGCTTTGCGCGGACTCTGCCGCAATCGGAGGCTACTGGCTTGGGCCGTTCCTTCGTCTCGCTCGGCTTCTTGGCCTCAATGCGCCTCAGCCTTCGACGGCGGCCGCCTGACCCCGTATCAACATTAGGAGCCTGTCGGGCTTTCCAGTGTTCCGAACGTTGACGCCAGCCGAGACAATTGGTGCAGGACAACCGAGAGCACCACCAGATGAGCCGCTTCGTTCCTATCGACCGAGACAGAGCTGGCCCCGGTGACCTGAACAGTTCCGGACACTTTACAAGTGGACCCTGCGGGATCAGGCTGCGTCGGCCGAAGGCTGATGCAGCGATGCGAAGTACACCACGTCCGGGGTTCGGGCCTGATGGCTCGAGTGCGGCCGGCGCGTGTTGTAGAAGTTGATGTAGCGGCCGATGCCCTCGCGGGCGGCGCTCACTGTCTCGTAGGCAGGCAGGTACACAACTCCTCGTACTTGATCGAGCGCCACCCCCGCTCGGTGAAGACGTTGTCGCGCTAGGAGTCTGGGCGGCAGAAGGGAAGTCCCTGACTGCTGATGGCACGGGAGGTGCGTTGATGCGGCATGGCCGCGAACTACCTCCCCTACGAACCGCAGCAGATGATGCTGCTCCCCGAGTCATTGCAAGAGTGGCTGCC
>JANXVK010000485.1 GCA_025351675.1 Rhizobacter sp. | reverse complement strand
CGAGGCGATTGCGAGCGGCGCGTCGGTGACCGATGCCGCGGCGGTCGAGGCGATGGTCGATGAGACCCTGAAGACTTGGCGCCGCGTCGACATCCTGGTCAACAACGCCGGCATCCTGCGCGACAAGAGCTTCACGAAGATGGCGCTCGACGACTTCCGCCTCGTGATCGAGGTGCACCTGATGGGCGCGGTCAACTGTACGAAAGCGGTGTGGGACGTGATGCGCGCCCAGAACTACGGCCGCATCGTGATGACGACCTCGTCAAGCGGCCTGTACGGCAACTTCGGCCAGTCGAACTACGGCGCCGCGAAGATGGCGCTGGTCGGGCTGATGCAGACGCTCTCTATCGAAGGCGCGAAGAACGACATCCGCGTCAACTGCCTTGCGCCGACCGCCGCCACGCGCATGACCGAGAACCTGATGCCCGAGGCGGTGCTGAACCTTTTGCGCGCCGAGGCGGTGACGCCGGGACTGCTCGCGCTGGTCGCCGAAGATGCGCCGACGCGCGCGATCCTGTGTGCTGGCGCCGGCGCGTTCGAGCGTGCGCACATCACGCTGACGCAAGGCGTGTTCGTCGGGCTGCCCGACGACGCGGCCGAGCAGGTCGCGGCGAACTTTGGGGCGCTGTCGGACCGCGAGGACGAGACCGTGCCCGAGAGTGGCAACGCGCAGGGCACGCTCGAGATCGGCAAGGCGATGCGCGCACTCGCCTGAGCGCGGCGCGTCAAAGGGCACAAAGCCGCTCGATCAAATCGCCGGCGCGCAGTGCGCCTGACGGCTGCGGCTCGGCCGCGGCGCCGTGCTCGGCGACCGCCTGACGTGCCACGACGAAGGCCGTGGTTGCCTCGTCGCCCGACGCGTACTGCGCCCAGCGCCCGCCGAGCCAGCCGGCCAGTACATCGCCGGTGCCCGCGGTTGCCAGGGCTGCGTTGCCGGTGCTGTTGATGCGTGCCACCTCGCCCGGCGCCGCGACGACGCTGCCCGAGCCTTTCAGCACGACGACGCAGCCGAATCGATCGGCCAGTTCCTGTGCCGCGCGCAGGCGATCGGCCTGCACCTCGGCGATCGTGCACGCGAGCAGGCGCGCGGCTTCGAGCGGATGCGGCGTCAACACCGTCGCAATACCGCGTGGGCGGCGAGTGCGCAGCAGCGTCGCCAGTGCCGTGTCGAAGGCCAGTGCGTTGAGTGCATCGGCGTCGAGCACAAGGCGCCGCGCGAGGCTCAGCAAGCGCGGCAACGGCGTGCGCACCGCGTCGTCGCCGCCGCAGCCGCAGACGACGGTCGTGCGCGCTAGTGCCTCGGCGCTGGCGTGAACCCAATCGTCGCGGAACATCAGTTCCGCGCGGATGGCGTCGACCCGCGCGACCGTCGACGCGCGATCGAGCAAATCCACGTACACGCGACCCGCGCCGGCCGCATGCGCCGAGCGTGCGGCGAGCAGCGCCGCGCCACGCATGCCCGGCGCGCCGCCGACCACGGCCACGTCGCCGAAGCTGCCCTTGTGTTGCGCGTGCCGGCGCGGTCTCGAGGGGGTCGCGCCTGACAACCACGCGCGCGGCACATTGATCAGCCGCTCGATGCCGAGTCCGTCGAGCCAGACCGCGCCCGCGTGGTCGCGCCCGGCGCCGGTGAACAGGCCCGGCTTCAGCGCGAGCATCGCGAGCGTGTGCGTGGCGGTGACGCAATCGGCGCCGAGCGGCTGGCCGGTGGTCGGATGCAGACCCGAGGGCAGGTCGACGGCGAGCACCGGGGAGTTCAGCGCGTTCAGCGCGCGGATGCATGCGGCGATCGCAGCGTCGGGTGCGCGGCTTGCGCCGACGCCGAGGAGCGCGTCGATCGCGAAGTCGGGCGGTTCGCCCGGCGATGGCGCCGCGACCATCGGCACGCCACCGGCGCGCGCCCGCGCGAGCGCATCCGCTGCGTCGTCAGGCCGCTGCGCGGCGTCGCCGATCAGCGACACCTCGACCGCCTTGCCCCAACGCAGCAGGTGGATCGCGGCTTCGAGGCCGTCGCCGCCGTTGTTGCCCGGCCCCGCAGCGATCCAGAAGCGCTGCGCATGCGGCGCAAGCGCCAGCGCGAGCCGCGCAACCGAGTCGCCGGCGCGGCGCATCAGCGCGTGCGGCGGCAGCGATGCGCTCGCGTCCTGTTCGAGCGCGCGGGTCTGCACCGCGTCGAGCAGTGCCAGTTCGTGCGTGAGCGGCAGGACCGGATGCATCGCACTCACGTCAGCAGGCGCTCGACGCCCAGGCCGTCGGTGTCGATCGGCGGCGTGCGTCCTGCGATCGAATCGGCGATCAAGCGCGCCGAGCCGCACGACAGTGCCCAGCCGCTCGACCCATGCCCGAGGTTCAGCCACACGCCGTCGATCCCGCTGCGCCCGAGCACCGGCGGCCCGTCGGGCAGCATCGGTCGCGCGCCCTTCCAGACCTGCGCCTGACTCAGCCGCGCGCTGCCGGGGAACCAGTCGTGCAGCACCTTGTAGAGCGTCTCCAGCGCTTTCGGGTCGTGGCGCGTGGTCGATCCGCCGATCTCGGCGCTGCCCGCCACGCGCACGCGCGCGCCGAGGCGGCTGATCGCGACCTTGTAGCGCTCGTCCATCAGCGCCGAGCGCGGTCCGACGTCTCCGTGCGCCTCGACGCGGCGCAGCGGCGCCGTGATCGAGTAGCCGTACACCGCCTGCATCGGCAGCTTCAGCCCGTGCGGCCGAAGCAACGCGGCCGAGTCGAGCGCGGCACAGACGACGATGGCGTCGAAGCTCTCGGTGATGGCGTGCAGCGCCATCGGCTGGGTGTCCTGGGCGTCGTTCGGTGCGCTCTCGCCTGCGGCGCGGATCAGGATCGTCGACTCCTCGGGTGGCGCATACAGGTGAATCAGCTGCGGCGTCTTGCCAGCGACGATCTTCTGAACTTGGGTGTGGAAGCGAAAGCGCACGCCGACGCGCTGTGATTCGGCGCGCAGCAGCGTCGTGAACTGGCGGCAGTTGCCGACCTCGTCCTCGGGCAGGTAGACGCCGCCGTGCAGCGGCGTTTCGTCGGAGAGGCGGGGCTCGACGGCGCGGCATTGCGCGGCATCGAGCATCTCGAAGCGCGTGTTCAACTCGGCCAGCGAGGCGAGGCCGGCTTGCACCATCGCATGGTCTTTGGCCGTGCGCAGCAGCACGAGGTAGCCGTCGCTGCGCTCGTTGTCCAGCTTGAGATCGCGCGTCAGCCGATGCAGCCGCTCGCGGCTGAAGTACGCGAGGCGTTGCATGCGCAGGCGGTTCGCCTGGTATGTGGACAGCTTGCAGGCGCGCCACCAGCGCCACATCCACGCGATCTCGCCGGCGCTGAGTTTCGCGTGAAGGCGAACCGGCGCGTGGCGGCTCAGCAGGTGGCCGATCACCTTCTTCGGCATGCCGGGCGCGGCCCATGGCGTGACATAACCCGGCGCGACCACGCCGGCGTTCGCGAAGCTCGTTTCGGCGGCGACGCTGCCGCGACGCTCGAACACCGTCACCTCGTGGCCATCGGCCGCAAGCTCCCAAGCCGTGGTAACACCGATGATGCCGGCGCCGACAACGGCGACCTTCATGCGGCGCCCGTCAATACGGCTTCGATCGCGAGTGAAACATCGAGCACGCTGTCGTCGCGCAGCGCACCGCCCCACACCATCAGACCGACCGGCATCTCGCCGTCGGCGTGGCAGGGCAGCGAGAGCGCGCAACCGTCGAGCATGTTGACGAGCGACGGGTTGCGCAGCAGCAGCGCGTTGGTTGCAAAGAAAGCGTCGTCGCGGGCGATCAACGGGGCGATCGGCGGAGCGACGATCGGCACGGTCGGGCTCAGCATCGCGTCGAAGCCCGTCATCGCGGCTTCGACCCTTGCGATCCACGCGCGGCGCGCGTGCAGCAGGTCGATGTAGTCGGCGGCACTCACGCCCTCGCCGCGGCGAATGCGCATCGCGACGCGCGGGTCGTACTCGGCCTGGCGCGTAGCGAGCAGGCGCCGATGCCAGGCCCAAGCCTCGGGCGGCGAGAAGCTCGGCGGCACATCGGCCAGCGCGGGCAGGGCGATCTCGTCGATCTGCGCGCCGGCGGCGCGCAGCGTCGCGAGTGCGCGCTCGAAGGCGCGGGCGACGCTCGTGTCGAGCGCATCGAGCATCACGGTCGCCGGCACCGCCAAGCGCAGCGCGGCGATCGGCTGGCCGGCCAGCGCCACACGACGAGCCGCGAGCACTTCGTGCAGCAGCACCGCGTCGCGCACCGATCGCGTGATCGCGCAAGCCGTGTCCAGCGTCGTCGACAGCGGGATCGCGCCGAAGGTCGGCGTGAGCCGCGCCGTGTTCTTGAAGCCGACCAGCCCCTGCAGGGCAGCCGGAATGCGGATCGAGCCCCCGGTGTCGGAGCCGAGCGCGGCCCAAGCGGCGCCGGTCGCGACCGAGACCGCGCCGCCGGAGGTCGAGCCGCCGGGGATGCGCGGTTCGGCGTCGAGCTTTGCCGTGGCCGGGTTCGCCGGCGTGCCGAAGTGCGGGTTGATGCCAACACCGGAGAACGCGAACTCCGACATGTTGGTGCGGGCGATGAAGGCAGCGCCGGCACGGCGCAGTCGTGCAACGGCCGGGCAATCGGCCGCCGCCGGCGGGTTCTTCGCCAGCACGGTCGAGCCGGCCGCGGTGACTTCGCCCCGCACGTCGAACAGGTCCTTCACGCTGATTGCCAAGCCGGCCAGCGGCAGCGCGGGCTCGCCGGCAGCGCGCCGGGCGTCGATCGCAAGCGCGGTGGTGGCCGCCGCACTGAACGACGTGCTGACGAAGGTGTGTCGATTCGCGTCGGAGCGCGCCGCGTCGATGCAGGCATCCAGCAGCGCGCGGGCAGTGGTGCGGTCACGCGAGCCGGTCAGGTCAGGGGTCATCAGGATGCTATAATCGACAGGCTTGGCTGAGTTCGGCGTCGTGCTGAACCCCCGTGCAAATCGCGAACCGGCTGATAGAAGGTGTTGCGACAAGCGTGTGGAAAGGCTTGCGACAAGTGTGTCGCGGTTGTTCCGACAAGTATGTCGCGATTCGAGCCGGATTCTAGAACCAACCTTTGGAGTCCTCATGACTGTCACCATGCGTGAAATGCTGGAAGCCGGTGTCCACTTCGGCCACCAGACCCGCTTCTGGAACCCCAAGATGGCCCCGTACATCTACGGCCATCGCAACAAGATCCACATCATCAACCTCGAGAAGACGCAGCCGCTCTTCAACGATGCGATGAAGTTCATTCGTCAAATCTCCGCCAAGCGCGGCACGATCCTGATGATCGGCACGAAGCGCCAGGCGCGCGAAGTGATCGCCCTCGAAGCCAAGCGCGCCGGCATGCCTTTCGTCGACCAGCGCTGGCTCGGCGGCATGATGACCAACTTCAAGACCGTCAAGGGTTCGCTGAAGAAGTTGAAGGACATGAAGGCGCAGGTCGAGGCCGGCACCGAAATCCGCATCAAGAAGGAAGCGCTGATGTTCGAGCGCGAGATGATCAAGCTCGAGAAAGACATCGGCGGCATTCAGGACATGACCGCACTGCCCGATGCGATGTTCGTGATCGACGTGGGCTACCACAAGATCGCCATCCTCGAAGCCAAGAAGCTGGGCATCCCCATCATCGGCATCGTCGACTCGAACCACTCGCCGGAAGGCATCGACTACGTGATCCCGGGCAACGACGACTCGTCGAAGGCCGTGGCGCTGTACGCGAAGGCCGTGGCCGACGCGGTGCTCGAAGGCAAGGCCAACGCGACCAACGAAGTCGTGCAAGCCGTGGCGGCCAAGGGTGACGAATTCGTCGAAGTCAGCGAAGGCGCCTGATGCCCCGAGCCCAGCCGGCGCAGCCGGCTCCGGGCACCAAGAGAAAAGGGGCCATTGGCCCCTTTCTTCCACTCGAATAGGAGTTCTGAGAGATGGCTGCAATCACTGCAAGCATGGTCGGCGAACTGCGCGCCAAGACCGACGCCCCGATGATGGAATGCAAGAAGGCGTTGACCGAGGCCGAAGGCAACATGGAGCGCGCCGAAGAACTGTTGCGCGTCAAGCTCGGCAGCAAGGCCGGCAAAGCCGCGTCGCGCATCACCGCCGAAGGTGTGGTGGTCTCGGCCGTGGTCGGCAACGCCGGCGCGCTGGCCGAAATCAACTGTGAAACCGACTTCACCTCGAAGAACGACATGTTCCTCGCGCTGGCCAACGCCTGCGCGAAGCTCGTCGCCGAGAAAAACCCGGCCGACGTGGCCGCGCTGTCGGCGCTGGCATACACGCAGGACGGCTACGGCCCGACGCTCGAGGACGTGCGCAAGGGCCTGATCGGCACGATCGGCGAGAACATGTCGATCCGCCGCTTCAAGCGCTACGAAGGCGCCAAGCTGGCGAGCTACCTGCACGGCACGCGCATCGGCGTGATGGTCGAGTTCGAGGGCGACGAAGTCGCCGCGAAGGACGTCGCGATGCATGTGGCGGCGATGAAGCCGGTCGCGCTGCAATCGTCGGATGTGCCCGCCAAGCTGATCGAGACCGAGCGGTCGATCGCGACGCAGAAGGCG
Source organism: Rhizobacter sp. (assembly GCA_025351675.1). Classification (GTDB taxonomy): domain Bacteria; phylum Pseudomonadota; class Gammaproteobacteria; order Burkholderiales; family Burkholderiaceae_C; genus LMDS01. The sequence goes on along the minus strand of JANXVK010000485.1, from coordinate 2,208 downwards.
GCCGAAGATGCCGAGAAGGCCAAAGTCGACGGCAAGACGCCGCAGTCGGCCGAGATCGTCACCAAACGCATCGACGGCTCGGTCGCCAAGTTTCTGAAGGAGGTCAGCCTGTTCAACCAGACCTTCGTCAAGAACGACAAGCAGACCGTCGAGCAGATGCTGAAAGAGAAAGCCACGACCGTGAAGGGCTTTACCTTGTACGTGGTCGGCGAAGGCATCGAGAAGAAGGTCGACGACTTCGCGGCCGAGGTCGCCGCGCAGGTGGCGGCTGCCAAGGGCGCCTGACTTTTCGGGTGTTCTCTCGGGGTGTTTCACCCGGTGTCCGGCGGACTCCTGCGGGCACTGAATCAGGGTGTTTAAGACTTAGACTTCGCGCCAGCATGTGCCACAAGCACGACTACAACAAACGGGAGTCCGAACCATGGCCGCCTACAAGCGCATCCTGCTGAAATTGTTGCCAAGCGTGTCGAAGGCGGCGTGCAGAAATACCTGAAGGAAGTCAGCCTGCACAACCAGGCTTTCGTCAAGAACGACAAGCAGACGGTTGAGCAGATGCTCAAGGAAAAAGCCACTGCAGTGAAATCGTTCACCCTTTACGTGGTGGGCGAAGGCATCGAGAAGAAGGTCGACGACTTCGCAGCCGAAGTGGCGGCGCAGGTCGCTGCTGCCAAGGCAGCCTGAGTCCTTCTTTTCCAGCCGGAAGGCCGCTAAACTTCAATCAACCCAACCCAGAAAGTCCTTGCATGCCAGCCTACAAGCGAATCTTGTTAAAACTGTCAGGTGAGGCCTTGATGGGCGACGATGCCTTCGGCATTAATCGCGCCACCATCGTGCGCATGGTCGAGGAAATCGCCGAAGTCACCCGCATGGGTGTGCAGGTGGCGATCGTCATCGGCGGCGGCAACATTTTCCGCGGCGTTGCCGGCGGCTCGGTTGGAATGGACCGCGCCACGGCCGACTACATGGGCATGCTGGCCACCGTGATGAACGCGCTGGCTCTTGGTGACACCATGGACAAGGCGGGGCTGACGCCGCGTGTGATGTCAGCCATCGGCATCGAGCGCGTCGTCGAGCCCTATGTCCGGCCCAAGGCGCTGCAGTACCTTGAAGAGGGCAAAGTCGTTATTTTTGCAGCCGGCACCGGCAACCCGTTTTTCACGACCGACACAGCAGCCGCCTTGCGCGGCGCGGAAATCGGCGCTGAAATCGTGCTCAAGGCTACCAAGGTTGATGGTGTCTACACGGCCGACCCTAAAAAAGACCCGACTGCAACCCGCTACACCAACATCACCTTTGATGAAGCCATGGGCAAGAACCTTGAAGTGATGGACGCAACAGCCTTTGCCTTGTGCCGCGACCAGAAGCTTCCCCTTAAGGTATTCAGCATTTTCAAGCACGGCGCGCTCAAGCGGGTAGTGCAGGGCGAGGACGAAGGCACACTCGTTCACGTTTAAGCTGTCCTGACAACGTTTTTACTGGCGATAGACATCCGGAGTTTTAATCATGAGCATTGCTGAGATCAAGCAGACCGCAGAGCAGAAGATGCAGCAGTCCGTGGACGCGTTCAAGGGAAACCTGACCAAAATCCGAACCGGGCGTGCCAATCCCGGCCTGCTTGATACCGTGCAGGTGGACTACTATGGTTCCATGGTGCCCGTCAGCCAGGTGGCCAGCGTGTCGCTGTTGGATGCGCGCACCATAGGCGTGGCCCCGTGGGAAAAAGGCATGGGCGCAAAAATTGAAAAAGCCATCCGCGATTCGGATCTGGGGCTTAACCCGGCGTCGCAGGGCGACCTGATTCGCGTACCCATGCCGGCCATGACCGAGGAGCGCCGGAAGGAACTGACGAAGGTCGTCCGGGCCGAAGGTGAGCACGCCAAGGTAGCCATTCGCAACCTGCGCCGGGATGCCAACGACCACGTGAAAAAAGTCGTCAAGGACAAGCTTGCGTCTGAAGACGACGAGCGCCGTTCACAGGACGAGGTGCAAAAGTTCACCGACCGTTTCATTGCCGAGGTAGACAAACTGGTCACCGGCAAGGAACAAGACATCATGGCGGTTTGAGGTTTGAAATTGCCCCCACGCTCGCACGCTGCGCGTAGCTCCCTGCTTCCCGAGGGGGTGGGACTTGCTTGGGGCGGCCCGGCGCTGCGTCTGTTGCCCCCACGCTCGCTCGCTGTGTGTAGCTTCCTGCATCCCGAGCGAGCA
>JANXVK010000458.1 GCA_025351675.1 Rhizobacter sp. | reverse complement strand
CTCCACGCCCGCGCGCTGGGCGTTGCGCCGCGCGAAATCGACCATGCGGAACGACACATCGCTGGCGTAGATCGGCACCGCGCTGGCGTGGATGCGGGCCTGCGCGTGGCTGCGCAGGCGCTGCAGGTCGGCGCGCATCTCGTCGCTGGTGAAGGGCAGCAGGCGCTCGAAGGCGAAGCGGCGCTTCAGGCCCGGGGCGATGCCGCAGGCGATTTGCGCGGCTTCGATGGCGATGGTGCCGGAGCCGCAGCACGGGTCGTGCAGCGCGCCGCCCGCCTCGGGCGTGCCGCGCCAGCCGGCCGCGGCCAGCATCGCCGCGGCGAGCGTTTCCTTCAGCGGCGCGTCGCCCTTGTCTTCACGCCATCCACGTTTGAAGAGCGACTCGCCGGAGCTGTCGACATACAGCGCTGCATCGTGTTCGCCGAGGTGCAGCACGAGCTGCAAGTCGGGCGAGCGCGTGTCCACGCTCGGGCGTTCGCCGGTGGCGTCGCGCAGCACGTCGCACACTGCGTCCTTGATGCGCAGCGCGGCGAAGTTCAGGCTTTTGAGCGGGCTGCGGTGGGCCGTGGTGTCCACGCGCAAGGTGTGCTGCGGCGTGATCCATTCCGACCAGTCGACGCTGCGCGCGAGTTCGTACACGTCGTTCTCGTCGCGGTACGAACCGTGCGCCACTTCGACGAGCACACGCTGCGCGAGTCGGCTCTCGAGGTTCAGCGTCATCACGTCGAGCGGATCGCCTTCGAGCGCGACACCGCCGCGCGCCTGATGCACGCGCGCCTTCGGCAGGATGCGCTCGATCTCTTCGGTGAGGAGGGCTTCGACGCCCGCGGCGCACGGCAAAAACAGCGGCAGGGTCATGGCTACATCGCCTTGCGAAGTTGCGTCGGCGCGATCTTCAACGCGTCGCGGTATTTCGCGACGGTTCGCCGCGCGACCTGGATGCCCTGCTCGTCGAGCATCTGCGAGATCTGGCTGTCACTCAAGGGCTTGACCGGGTTCTCGGCCGCGACGATCTGCTTGATCAGCGCCCGCACCGCGGTGCTCGACGCGTTGCCGCCGGCCTCGGTGTTCAGCGACGAGCCGAAGAAGTACTTCAGCTCGAAGGTGCCGAACGGCGTGTTCATGTACTTCGCGGTCGTGACGCGCGAGATCGTCGATTCGTGCAGGCCGAGTTCGTCGGCGATCTCGCGCAGCACCAGCGGCTTCATCGCGATCGCGCCGTGCGTGAAGAAATTCTTCTGGCGCTCGACGATCGCCTGCGAGACGCGCTGGATCGTGTCGAAGCGCTGCAGGATGTTCTTCATGAACCAGCGGGCTTCCTGCAGCCGAGAATTCAGCCCCGCGCCGGCGCCGTTCAGCGCATCGGGCGCGCTGCGCGACCCCGGGCCGCGCTGCGCGCGGATCGCGTTCGCGTACAAGTCGTTGATGCGCAGCTTCGGCATCACGTCGGGGTTCAGCGTGACCTTCCAGCCGCGGCCGGCCTTCTGCACGATCACGTCGGGAATGATGATGTTGGCCTCGGCGCGCGCGAACTGGCGGCCGGGCTTGGGCTCGAGCGCGACGATCAGGGCCTGCGCCTCGCGCAGCATGTCTTCGTCGGCACCGGTCACGGCGCAGAGCTTCTTCAGATCGCGCCGCGCCAGCAGGTCGAGGTGCGACTTGCAGACGATGATCGCGATCATCTGCGCTTCGCTGCGCGGGTGCAGGCGCAGTTGCAAGGTGAGGCACTCGCCGAGTTCGCGCGCGCCGACACCGGTCGGCTCCATGCTTTGCAGATAGCGCAGGCCGCACTGCAGGCGCTCGATCAGTTCGTCGCGCTCGCCGTCGGGGTCGTCTTCGCCGGCGGTGAGTTGCGTAGCGATGTCCTCGAGCGTGTCGGCGAGGTACCCGTCGTCGGTCAGCGATTCGATCAGCACCATCACCGCGGCGGCGTCGGCGGCCGACAGGCGCAGGCTGGAGAGTTGCTCGCGCAGATGGTCTTGCAGGCTCGGAATCGCGGTGTCGCGGTCGGCACCGTCGAAGTCGTCGCCGTCGGGGCTGGCCGTGCTCTTGCCGGGGGTTTCGCGGATGCCGTCGAAGTCTTCGCGCTCGGTGCCGTTTTCCCAGTCGTCGCGCTCGGTGGCGCCGAACTCGGCGGCGTCAAGCGGCGCGGCGGCTTCGTCGCCCGAGCCGACGCCGTCGGTGCCGGCCTCAGTCGCGCGCTCGGTCTCGCGCTCGCCGACGCGCTCGGCCACGGTCGTGCGCTCGGCCAGCGGCTCGAACGCCGGGCCGTCGTCGCCGTCGGTTTCGAGGAACGGGTTCTGCTCCAGCATCTGCTCGACTTCCTGATGGAGTTCGAGCGTGGAGAGTTGCAGCAGCCGGATCGACTGCTGGAGTTGTGGCGTCAGCGCGAGGTGCTGCGACAGCCTGAACTGAAGGGTCGGCTTCATGTCAGCAGACCTCACCCACGCGCGAGCGGGCCCAGCGCCGGGCAAGGGTCACGCAGCGGCCTCTTGGTGGCCCAGCCAAGCGGGCCCGCATCCCCTCGGGGGATCGACTGGCGTACTCGACAGGCGAGGGGCTCCATCACATGCGGAAGTGTTCGCCGAGGTAGACCTTGCGGACATCCGCGTTGTCGACGATCTCGGTCGGCGTGCCTTCGGCCAGCACGCGCCCCTCGCTGATGATGTAGGCGCGGTCGCAGATGCCCAGGGTCTCGCGCACGTTGTGGTCGGTGATCAGCACGCCGATGCCACGGTTCTTCAGGAAACTGATGATGCGCTGGATCTCGATCACCGCGATCGGGTCGACGCCGGCGAAGGGTTCGTCAAGCAGGATGAAGCGCGGCTGCGTTGCCAGCGCGCGTGCGATCTCGACGCGTCGGCGCTCGCCGCCCGACAGCGAAGGCGCCGGCGACCCGCGCAGCTTGTCGATCGACAGATCGCGCAGCAGGCCGTTCAGCAGCGCTTCGATCACCGCCGGCTTCAGCGCCTTGCCGTGTTCGTCGATCTGCAGTTCGAGCACCGCACGGACGTTCTCCTCGACCGTGAGCTTGCGGAAGATCGACGCCTCCTGCGGGAGGTACGACAGGCCGAGCCGCGAGCGCTGGTGGATCGGCAGCCGCTCGACGCGCTTGCCCTCGATCGTGATCTCGCCGGCATCGCAACGCACCAGCCCGACGATCATGTAGAAGCTGGTCGTCTTGCCCGCGCCGTTCGGCCCGAGCAGGCCGACGACCTCGCCGCTGCGCACCGACAGGCGCACGTCCTGCACGACGGTGCGCGCGCCGTAGGACTTGCGCAGACCGCTGGCTTCGAGCCGGTGCGCGCGGCCCGAAGCGTCATCGCCCGCGGCCAGCATGTTCAAGGTTTGATGCCCTTGCCTGCTGGCGCGGCCGCAGGCACCGAGGCGCTGCCGAGCGCCGGGCTGAGCTTGAGCGGCGCCGACGCGGCGGCCGACGCTGCCGCGGCCATCTCGGCGGCCGCCTCGCTGCCTTCGCGCGGCGACAGCGTCGCGGTGACCCGCCCGCCCGGGTTCGCCGGCGTCGGCTTCGCGCCGCCGGAGACCGTCATCTTCTCGGTCGTCGCGTCGTAGGTGATCAGGTTGCCGGCGATCTCGTCGGCCGGCGTTGCGCCGCGCAGGCGCCGCACTTGGGCGTTGGTGATGAACTTGACCAGATCGGCGCGGCCGTCGTATTCGAGCCGCTCGGCCTCGCCCTCGATGTATTCGTCGACGCCGTCGCGTTTCTGACGGAAGGTGGCCGGCTTGTTCGGCCCGCCGAACGCGACCGCCGTGTAGTAGCCGCTCGGCAGCTGCCGCACCTCGACCCGCGCCGAGCGGATCACCAGCGTGCCGCGGCTGATCACGACGTTGCCGGTATAGACGACGACCTGATTCTGCAGATCGATCTGGCCGCTCTGGTCGGCCGCGATGTTGATCTTCTGCAGCCGGTCGGCGCGCTCGGCCTGCGCCGAAGAGGACAGCGCGAGCGCCAGAGACAACCCGCCCAGCACCCGGAACAGGGCCGGCCGGCGTGGCGCGTATCGGGTGAGAGCGTTGGTATGGGTCATAAAGGCATGAAACTTGCATGCCATTCTAGCCCACCAGTTTCGATGCCTCGGATCAACCGGGCTTGCGCAGACGTTGCAGGAGGTAGTCGGTCACGGCCAGCGCCCGTTCGTTGTCACCCGCCAGGGTGCCCGAGGTGTAGAAGCGGCCGTGGATGCCGATTGCCGGCACGCCGTCGATCTTGTAGCCGTCGACCAACTGGTTCGCCTGCTTCAGCTTGGCCTGAATGCCGAACGAGGCGACCGCCTCCGTCAGCCGAGCCGGGTCGATGCCGTTCTTGGTCGCGAAGGCGGCCAGTTCGGCCGGGTTGTCGAGCCGCTGACGTTCGACGTGGATCGCGTAAAACACCTTGCGCTGCAGTGCCGGCACGAAGCCCATGCTGTCGAGTGCGTAAAAGAGGCGCTGGTGCGCGCTGTAGGTCTCCGGGCGGAACGCGACCGGCACGCGCCGAAACGCGACGTCATCGGGCAGCTGTTTCTCCCAAGCTTCGAGCGTCGGCTCGAACGCCGCGCAGTGTGGGCAGCCATACCAGAAGAATTCGATCACCTCGAGCTTGCCGGCCGGTGCGTACACCGGCACCGGCTGGCTCAGCCGCACATACTGCCGGCCCTCCACCGGGGTGCCCTGCGCGATGGCGGCATGCGGCAGCGCGAGCGCGGCGGCGCCCGCGCCGAGCAGGGTGGTCGAGAACTGGCGTCGTTTCATGTCGGTCGTATCTCGGTTGGGCGGGCGGCGGGCATGACAGAGTCGAGGCGGCTCAGCAAAGTTCAGGCCCGAGCGTTGTTTCTAGCGCTGCACGCGCACCAGCGCCGCCTCGACGCCCGCGCCGGCGAGTCGCTCTTTCGCGGCCTCGGCGTCGCCCTTCTTGTCGAACGGCCCGAGGCGCACGCGGTACACGGTGCGCCCGGCCTGCTCGCGTTCGGTGAGCCGGCCTTCCAAGCCCAGCATCGCGAGCTTGGCCCGCTGCGCCTCGGCGTCTTCGGTGCGGCCATAGGCGCCGGCCTGGACGAAGTAGCTGAACGGGTCGGCGCCACCCGCGGCGCCCGAGGCGCTCGACGTGATTCTGGGCGCGGCCGCCTTGTCGGCCAGGATCGCCGCCGAGGCGCAGCGGGCCAAGCTCGCGATGCTGGGCTTGGAAGGCCGGCTCACCGAA